>NZ_JADBGG010000032.1 GCF_014873765.1 Desulfomicrobium macestii
GATTTTTGTCGAGATGAGGAGCGAGACCGGCGAAGAATTCGTCGGAGCGCAGATTACCGTAGAGCGGTGTTAATCATGAATAAATCAACGGGCTGATAGCCTCCTGATGCTGCGGGCCTGCGAAAGGATCGGAAATGTGATCAACGCACGGGAGCTATGGGAGAAAGTAGGGAGGGCGAAAGACGGGCACACGCCAGCAAAGGCCGCCTGATGTCAGACAAAATAACTTTTTGGACTCTATAGAGGTAATACAGCATGGACCATGAATTCCCGAGAGAAGAGTTTGTCCTAAAATTCGAAGGCCCTGGAATCAGAAACCACGAGATGGAAATTTCCACCTTGGTCAACTCTTTGCTCGCGTTCAAAACTGCTGTAGAGTGCTCGAACACGTCCCTGAACGGAAAGAATTCATTTGTTTCAGTCAAGGTCCAGGGAGGGTTTCAAGCTGGATCTTTTCTCACCAAAGTAATCGCTGACTACATCTCTCCAGTTGCACCACTGTTCCCGCAGGCAGTAAACGTGCTAAAAGGTGTAATCGAGCTTAAGAAATTCTTGGGCGGCGAGTCTCCAGTAAAGACAGAACCAAAAGGGGTTGGGCAGGTGGAAGTGCAAAATACGCAAGGAAATGTACAAATTTTCAATACAAACATTGTAAATATGAACAATTCCGCACCTGTGAACAACGCATTGGGCAGGCTTTTCAAACCACTTGAAGAAGGCGCAAGTGCGGTCAGTCTTATGACAGACCTTGAGGACAAGTCCCCTACAAAAATTACTTCAGAGGAAAAGCACCTCGTTATTCCTTCAATTGATGAACAAGAGGACATTTCTTCTTATATCTCTGACCTTGAAGTGCTTACTTCGAACGTCGATGGCAAGGCGTCCGGTTGGAGATTTTACGACACAGAGAATGACGTTGAATTTTCTGCAAATGTTTCAGATGAAAAATTCTTATCTGATGTGAAAAATAAAAAATACAATTTCCAACGTGGCGATCAGATAAAGGCTACTGTTAATTCTGTAAAAAAAATGGTCAGCCAAAGAAAACGCACAGAGCGTTTCATTACAGACGTAACCACGCACATCCGGCCGTAATGGCAAATATCACGAAGGCATAAAAAAAGGGGCGCAAGCCCCTTGTGTATGTCAGCAGTCCTGACATCCAAACCGCATTTTCAAAATTCAAAACTAAGTGGCGCAAGCCAAAAATCGCCAAAATTTAAGTGGCGCAACTTCACGCGCCGCCCGCCGCCAAAACTCCCCACTCGAACGCCCGCCAACCCCCGCCACTCCTCAACATCCATTCCACTATATCCCGCACACCCCTCACCATATCCCGGTTCTCAAATATTCAAATCTATCTGTCGCTGCACATCCTGCGGAAAGGATTTGATTTGACATGAAAAGCGGTCAGCATGCGGATAAAAGAAAAAGGCCTTACATCTTGCGATGTAAGGCCTTGCTTCCTTTGGCGTCCCCAAGGGGATTTGAACCCCTGTTATCGGCGTGAAAGGCCGGTGTCCTGGACCTAGCTAGACGATGGGGACAGGTGGCTGGGTGACTTAGATTCGAACTAAGATTGACGGAGTCAGAGTCCGCTGTCCTACCGTTGAACGATCACCCAGCAAAAAAACAAAAAACAAAAAAAGTGGCGTCCCCAAGGGGATTTGAACCCCTGTTATCGGCGTGAAAGGCCGGTGTCCTGGACCTAGCTAGACGATGGGGACGCAAGTTTCGCGTCGGAGAAAAAAGTGGCGTCCCCAAGGGGGTTTGAACCCCTGTTAGCGGCGTGAGAGGCCGCCGTCCTAGGCCACTAGACGATGGGGACGCATTTTGGTGGGCCGTGAAGGGATCGAACCTTCGACTCTCTGCTTAAAAGGCAGATACTCTACCGTCTGAGTTAACGGCCCGTAAAGAGAAGACGCTTCTATAGGGGGGTACCCACCTTGTCAAGCCGGAAAGTCAGTCTTTTTTCAATTCAATTTTTTCCAGCCCGTTCATGTAAGGGCGCAGGACTTCAGGCACGAGTACCGACCCGTCGGCCTGCTGGTAGTTTTCCAGGATGGCGACCATGGTCCGGCCCACGGCCAGGCCCGATCCGTTCAGGGTGTGAACCAGTCTGCTCTTCTTGGCGTCCGCGGGCTTGAAGCGGATTCCAGCCCGGCGGGCCTGAAAATCCTCGAAGTTGGAGCAGGACGAAATTTCGCGGTATTTGTCCTGGCCGGGCAGCCAGACTTCGATGTCGTAGGTCTTGGCCGAAGAGAAGCCCAGATCCCCGGCGCACAGCGTGACCACGCGGTAGGGCAGCCCGAGCTTTTGCAGGATGCTCTCGGCGTGGCCGAGGAGTTTTTCCAGTTCATTATATGAGGAGTCGGGGTGGACGAAGCGAACCAGCTCGACCTTGTCGAACTGGTGCTGGCGGATCATGCCCTTGGTGTCCTTGCCGTAGGAGCCCGCCTCGGAGCGAAAGCACGCGGTGTACGCGCAGTGGGCGATGGGCAGCGCGGATTCGGCCAGGGTCGTGTCGCGGTAGATGTTGGTCACCGGGACCTCGGCCGTGGGGATGAGATAGTAGCTCGTGTTTTCGAGATGGAAGAGGTCTTCCTCGAACTTGGGCAGCTGCCCCGTGCCCATGAGGCTCTCGCGGTTGACGATGACCGGGGGCATGACCTCGTCGTACCCGTTTTCAAGGGTCTGCACGTCGAGCATGAAGCTGATCAGCGCGCGCTCCAGCTTGGCTGCCCATCCCTTGAGGATCACGAAGCGGCTGCCCGTGATCTTGGCCGCGGTCTCGAAATCGAGTCCGCCCAGGGCCGTGCCCAGCTCCCAATGCTCCTTGGGGGCGAAGGGCATGGCGGGTTTCTCGCCCCAGCTGCGCACTTCCAGGTTGTCCGCCTCGTCCACGCCCTCGGGCACGGAGGAGTGCGGGACGTTGGGAATGGACATGACCCAGTCCGAAGTCTGCTGCTCAATGTCCTTGAGCTCCTCGTCCAGGACCTTGATGCGCGTCGACATGATGCCAAGCTCGGCCAGGAGGGTATCGGCGTTCTCGCCGGCCTTCTTCATCCGGGCCATCTCGCCGGAGGCCTGATTGCGGCGGGCTTTCAGGTCTTCGGCCTCAAGGAGCAGGTCGCGCCTTTTCTGGTCGATGGCCAGGAAAGGTTCAAGGTCCAGCTTGCTGCGGCGTTTGCGCAGTCCGTTTTTGACCTCGTCCGGATTTGATCTGATAAATTTGATGTCGAGCATGGGGATGTCCTTGTAGCGGTCTTGCGGTCAGCCCTTAAGCGGGCGGTGGTGGCGGTTGTGAGGCGAAATGCATAGCCTGCCTTGATCCGAATCACAAGCCGCCCGGTTTGGCGAGGAATGAATTTTTTTTTTGACTTCGTCCCTTGACTTCACTGTCGCAGGGATTATTTGGGCCTCTGTCTCGCGCGGAACCTGAGCTGCATTTTCAGTTCCGCGTTTTGGCGCTCAGGCTTGCCGAGTGCCAAAAAAAATATCTACACGGAAGAAATTCTTAAACATCTTGGAGGAAAAACATGAAACTCAGACCACTGCACGACCGTATTCTGGTCAAGCGTCTCGAAGAGGAGCAGGTAACCAAAGGCGGCATCATCATCCCCGATTCCGCAAAGGAAAAGCCCATCAAGGGTGAAGTGGTTGCCGCCGGTCCGGGCAAGGTCGCCGAAGACGGAAAGCAGATCCCCATGGGCGTCAAGACCGGCGACAAGGTGATCTTCAACAAGTACGCCGGCACCGAGATCAAGATCGAAGGTGAGGAACTCCTCATCATGCGTGAAGACGACATCCTCGCTGTTATCGAAGCCTAATTTTTAAGAATTCAAGGAGACGCACACATGGCTGCTAAAATTATCAAGTTTGATGCCAAGGCCCGTGAAAAACTGAAAATCGGCGTGGACACCCTGGCCAATGCCGTCAAGGTCACCCTCGGACCCAAGGGCCGCAACGTTGTCATCGAGAAGTCCTTCGGTTCCCCCATCATCACCAAGGACGGCGTGACCGTAGCCAAGGAAATCGAACTGGAAGACAAGTTCGAGAACATGGGCGCCCAGATGGTCAAGGAAGTCGCCTCCAAGACTTCCGACATCGCAGGCGACGGCACCACCACCGCCACCATCCTGGCCCAGGCCATCTTTACCGAAGGCATCAAGCTGGTTGCCGCCGGTCGCAACCCCATGTCCATCAAGCGCGGCATCGACAAGGCTGTTGAAGCCGTCATCGCGAGCCTGGACAAGCTGGCCAAGCCCACCCGCGATCAGAAGGAAATTGCCCAGGTAGGCACCATTTCCGCCAACAACGACGCCACCATCGGCAACATCATTGCCGAAGCCATGGGCAAGGTCGGCAAGGAAGGCGTCATCACCGTTGAAGAAGCCAAGGGTCTGGAGACCAACCTGGACGTCGTCGAAGGCATGCAGTTCGACCGCGGCTACCTGTCCCCCTACTTCGTGACCAACCCTGACAAGATGGTCTGCGAGATGGATTCTCCGCTGATTCTGATCAACGAAAAGAAGATCTCCAACATGAAGGAACTGCTCCCCGTTCTGGAGCAGGCCGCCAAGATGGGCAAGCCTCTGGTCATCATCGCCGAAGACATCGAAGGCGAAGCCCTGGCTACCCTGGTTGTCAACAAGCTGCGTGGCACCCTGCAGGTCGTGGCCGTCAAGGCTCCCGGCTTCGGTGAGCGTCGCAAGGCCATGCTGCAGGATATCGCCATCCTGACCGGTGGCGAAGTTGTTTCCGATGATCTGGGCGTCAAGCTCGAGAGCATCGCCCTGAACCAGCTCGGTTCCGCCAAGCGCGTTGTCATCGATAAGGAAAACACCACCATCGTTGACGGTTCCGGCGAAGCCGAGGCCATCAAGGCCCGCGTGAAGCAGATCCGCAACGAAATCGAGGAGACCTCCTCCGATTACGATCGCGAGAAGCTGCAGGAGCGTCTGGCCAAGATCGTTGGCGGCGTTGCCGTGATCAACGTTGGCGCAGCCACCGAGACCGAAATGAAGGAAAAGAAGGCACGTGTGGAAGACGCCCTGAACGCCACCCGCGCTGCCGTTGAAGAAGGTATCGTGCCTGGCGGCGGTGTCGCCCTGGTGCGCTGCCAGTCCGCCCTGGATTCCGTCAAGCCCGCCGATGACGACGAAGCCGCCGGCGTACAGGTTATCCGTCGCGCCATCGAAGAGCCCATCCGTCAGATCTGCGGCAACGCAGGTGTTGAAGGCGCCGTGGTCATCGACAAGGTCCGCAACGGCAAGGAAGACTTCGGTTACAACGCCGCTTCCGGCGAATACGAAGATCTGCTCAAGTCCGGCGTCATCGATCCCAAGAAGGTGACCCGCATCGCCCTGCAGAACGCCGCTTCCGTAGCCTCCCTGCTGCTCACCACCGAGTGCGCCATCGCAGAGAAGCCCAAGGAAGAGGCTGCTCCGGCCATGCCCGGTGGCGGCATGGGCGGCATGGGCGGCATGTACTAAGCCGTTCATATCCCAGAATGATGAAAGGGCCGGAAGCGATTCCGGCCCTTTTTGCGTCTTATGGCGGGCTGTCGCCCGTGATCAAGGTCCTAGCGGTTGTGTGCGGGCAGCCGGTCCAGCAGGCGCAGGAAGCCGTCCAGGATGGTCAGCGGGTGGGGCGGGCAGCCGGGGATGTAGAGATCGATGGGGATGACAGAGGCCGCCCCGTCGTTGTGCTGCGGGTGCCCGACAAAGGGGCCGCCGCTAATGGCGCAGGCGCCGAGCGCGATGGCGATGCGCGGTTCGGGCACGGCCTCCCAGGTCTTTTGCAGGGCCAGTTCCATGCCCTTGGTCACCGGGCCTGTAATGAGCACGCCGTCGGCATGACGCGGCGAGGCCACGTATTGGATACCGAAACGTCCCAGGTCCCAGCCGATGGTGCCAAGCACATTGATGTCGGCCTCGCAGGCGCCGCATCCGCCCGCGCTGACCTGCCGCAGGCGCAGGGAGCGGCCCAGCAGGCTTTTCATTTTTCCGTCCAGGGCCGCCGCCAGCCGCAGTTCCTCCTTGCCGGGTTCGCCCAGGATCAGATCCTCGCGGCGGCGTACTGCCAGGCGATGGTCGCCCGTCCGGGTGATGGCTCCGCCAGGGCAGGCCTCCACGCAGTCTCCGCAGAACAGGCAGCGGCCGAGGTCGAGGCGTGCAGCCTGGCCCGGCTCGCGGGTGATGGCCGAGACAGGGCAGGCCGCGATGCACTCCGCGCAGCCTGCCGGGCAGGCCGAGGCGTCAAGGCGCAGGGCTCCGCCGTGCCGGTCCGGCAGGGCCGGGGCAGGGCCCTTGGGATAGGGCATGGTCTGGCAACCGCGCCGCATCCGGTTCATGATAGTGTCGAATATATACATGCATGATCCCCTTAGAGGTCAAAGCCGCAGTAGGACAGGTTGAAGCTCTTGTTGCAGATGGGAAAGTCCGAGATCGCCGTGCCGCGCAGGGACAGGGCCAGGCCGGTCCAGTTGTGGAAGGACGGGTCCGTGATCTTGTAGCGGCGGAAGCGGCCGAAGTGGTCGGTGAGAGCCACGTGGCAGACCTCTCCGCGCCAGCCTTCGACCAGGGCCACGACCATGGATTCCGGCTGCGGGGCGGGCAGGGCGGTGCTGGTGTCTCCATCCACGGGAGCGGCCAGTTGCTCGAAGAGATAGCGCCCGGAGCGCTGCACTTCCAGGGATCGTACCCGGGCGCGGGCGAAAATGTCTCCGCTGGGCCAGACTGCCACGGGCGAATGGGAAAAGCGGTGCCAGCCCGCCGGATGGTCGAAGCGCACGTCGCGGACCAGACCACAGGCCCGCGCCGCCGGACCGACCAGACCGATGTCCGAGGCCTGGGACGGATGCACGACGCCGACATTGCGAAAGCGCACCCGCACCGAGGCCGCGTCCCAGAACCAGGCCATGGCCTGCTCGACATCGTCCATATGGACTTTGAGCCGTTGCACCAGGGTTTGCAGCCGGTCCTCTTCGAGATCATGACGGCATCCGCCGGGGCGGATCAGCCCGCGGCCGAAACGGTTGCCGCACAGAAGCGCCGTCAGGTTCAGAAAGTCTCCCCGGATTTTTCCGCACGCCGCCGAGGTAGGCAGGAAGGCCACATCCAGGGCCAAAGCTCCCATGTCGCCGGTATGGTTGGCCAGCCGCTCAAGCTCCAGCGCGATGGCTCGCAGCCACTGCGCGCGCAGGGGGGCCTCCACGCCGCCGAGCGCTTCCAGGACCGATGCATGGGCCGTTGCGTGGGCGATGGTCGTGTCTCCGGCGACGGCTTCCACCTGGCTCATGGTCGCTCTGTGCGGGCCGTTCGCCAGGGCTTCCTCCACGCCTCGATGCTGGTACCCCAGCGCGATCTCCAGATGAAGGACCTCCTCGCCAGCGCACTGAAAGCGAAAGTGCCCGGGTTCGATGACGCCCGCATGCACCGGACCCACGGCCACCTCGTGCACCTCCCCGCCATCCACCCGGTAGAAGGGGGCGTTGGCCGGGGCGTTGCCGTAGGTGTGGCGCACGGGTTTGAGCCACGGGTGGCCGACGGGGACCAGTCCGTGCTGCTCCCAGACTTCGCGCTCGAAGAGGTGGGCCTGGGGGTGTTTCGGGGTGAGGGACGGGTATGAGCCGCCTACGGGTTCGCTACGGGCCACGGCCAGGGTGCTTTCGGCATCCATGGCCAGCACGGCGACCAGGATCGTGCCGTCATGTTCCGGGACGCCGAACCATGAGCACAGCCGCGCTCCTGATTCAAGCATTTCGCCGGTCAGGCGGACGAGCTTGGTCACCGAGAAAACCGGAACCGAGGCCCACGAAATTCTGGACGCATTGGGGAACTGGAAAAATGGGGCGAGTGTGTTCATGGTATTGGGAAGAGTTGAAGGACCGCGGCGGACCAGGCACCCTTCAGGATGTCCGGGGTGAAAAGACCGAGCCAGAGTGACGCCGCCAGTAGGAAGAGCGGGGGCAGGATGAGCCCGGCCGATTCCTTGAGGTGCGCGGGATTGGGTTTTTTGAGCCTCGGGCGGCCGTCGACAACGGCGAAGACGATGCGCGAGATTCCGAAAAAGGCCAGCAGCAGGCAGACCAGGAAGAGGCCGATGGCCCAGCCCTGCCCCGCGCCAAGGCCGGTGCGGATGATGAGCAGTTCGCTGAAGAACGGGCCGAAGGGCGGGCAGGCGGTGATGGCGAACATGCCCACGACGAAAAGAATGGAGGTGCGCGGCAGAACCTTGGACATGCCGCGCACGTCATCGATGGATGACGAGTCCGCGACCCGTTGCAGGTTGGCCGCGCTCAAAAAGAGGGCGCCCTTGGTCAGACCGTTGCTCCAGACATGGAAGAGCGCCGCCCAGACCCCGGGTCCGCCCAGGGAGGTGGCGATGCACAGGATGCCCATGTGTTCGATGCTCGAATAGGCGAGCATGCGCTTGAAGTCGCGGGTGCGCAGCAGGAAAAGCGCCGCGACCAGCGTCGAGAAGAGGCCGATGGCGAGCAGGGTGCGGCCGGTCACGACGCCCTCTCCGGCGGCATCTACCACGGACTTGATGCGCAGCAGGGCCATGAAGGCCACGGACGTGACCCCGCCCGCGAGCAGCGCGCCGACGATGCCCGGGCTCTCCCCGTAGGCGTCGGGCTTCCAGGTGTGCATGGGCGCAAGGCCCATCTTGGTGCCGTAGCCGACCAGCAGTAGCACCCATGCGGTCAGGACCCAGGCGCGGGAGAGGTTCGGTCCATGCTCCAGCAACGCCGTGAAGGTGATGTCCCCGCTTCCGCCTCCGTGCAGGGATGCGTACCCCAGGCAAATGGAGCCGAGAAGCGACAGCGCGATGCCCGTGCCGCCCACGAGCAGGTACTTCCAGGTAGCCTCGAAGGATTTCGGGGTGCCGTTGAAGTGGATCAGTGGCACGCAGGCCAGGGTCACGGCCTCGGTCGCGATCCACAGGATGCCCAGGTGCCTGGCCTGATGGGCGGCGCTCAGGAGCCCGAGGACCAGCAGCAGCGCCGGGACAAAGACCCTATTGTCCTGCTCTTTCAGCCGCAGATAGCCCACCGTATAGCAGGCGCAGACCAGGAAAAGCAGGGACACGCCGGGCAGGATGGCCCGCGCCAGGGGGTCAAAGGCCAGCCAGACCGCCGGGTCCACGGCTTCGGGCTTGGCCAGGAGCAGAAAGCACAGGATCGTGTGGACCAGTCCGACCGCGGGCAGGAAAAGGGGGCGGCTCTTCTTGCGTGGCCACAGCGCGGCCAGCACGGCTCCGATCAGGGGGATGATGATGAGCAGGTATGCGTTCATTCGTGCAGCGCCGTGAGTTTGCGGGTGTCGAGAGAATCGAAGGCCCTTTGGATGCGGTCAACGATGATGCCGATGACGAAGATGCCGACGGTGACGTCGAGCAGGATGCCGAATTCCACCAGGATCGGGGTGGATCTAATGAGCAGCAGCCCTGCGAGATAGATCCCGTTTTCAAGGATCAGGTAGCCGCAGACCTGGGAGATGGCCTTGGTGCGCCCGATGAGCAGGATGAACCCGGTCAGGATGAGGGCCATGGCCCCCGGGACATGCAGGTTTCCAGCGTGTTCGGGCAGGAGCGGCAGATAGCGGGTCAGGGCCACGGCGGCGATGGTTCCGGCCGCGCCGAGGAGCAGGGACGGGATGTAGCCGATGAAGGGTTCGAGCTCCCGGGCGATGTTGGCGGTTCGCATGGCGCGGATGAGCATGAAGGGGATGAGCACGCCCTTGCCGGCCACGGTAGCCAAGGTGATGAGGACCAGCCGCCAGTCCAGGCCGTGCGCTTCGAGCACCAGGGGCAATAGCCCCAGAAGCACGCCCTGCATGGCCACCGCCCGGATCAGGACGGGCAGGCGGCTGGTGCCCAGCGCCAGGAGGTTCAGGCCCATGGCCAGGCCGATCAGGAGGTTCAGCGTGTCGTTCATAGGTCACCCATCCAGGTCAGAAGCAGGGGAAAAAGGCAGAACAGGAAGCCGATGGTCAAAAGAAGCGGGACCCGGCGGAAAGCCAGGCGCGCGGTCAGGGACTCGACCAGTCCCACGGCCACGGTGATCAGCAGCACACTCACGAGCAGGGCCGCGACGGAGGCCAGAAGCGGCAGTTCCGAGAGGGGCAGCACGGCCTGCGCCAGGAAGACGGCGAAGAGCAGCAGCTTGACCGAGGCTCCGTGCAGTATCATGGCCAGCGGCGGGCCGCTGTGGTCCAGGACCATGACTTCGTGGATCATGGTCAGTTCGAGGTGGGTGTTTGGGTCGTCAAAGGGAACCCGGCAGTTTTCGGCCAGCAGGATGATGAAAAGCCCCACGGCCAGGAGTGCCGCGCCCGGCCCAAAGAGCGGCTCGAACATGGACGAGAGGGCGATGCTGCCCGATTGCACGACCAGGGTCAGGATCGCGGTGATGATCCCTATCTCGGCCAGGACGGCGAAGCTGACCTCGCGGGCCGCGCCCATGCCCTCGAAGGCGGAGCCCGTCTCCATGGCCCCCCAGGCCGTGCAGAAGCGGGCCAGGGCCAGCAGGTAGACCAGTAGCAGAACATCCCCGTCAAAGGAGAACGCCGTGCCCGTGCCGGCCAGGGGCAGCAGCAGGGCCGCCGTGACCACGGCCGTCCAGGCCACGGCCGGGGCGATGATGAAGCCGGGCGAAGCCAGGGTGCTGACCACCACGCCCTTGCGCCACAGTCGCGCCAGATCGTAATACAGTTGCAGCACCGGCGGACCCTGCCGTCCGGCCACCCAGGCCTTGACCTTGTTGATGACGCCCGGAAGCAGCGGCGCCAGAAGCAGCCAGAACAGAAGGCGCAGGGGAATATCCATATACAGGGGCATCACATCCCTCCCAGAAGAACCATGACTCCCAGAGCCGTGACTCCGAGAAAAACATACAGAATGTAGAGGTGCAGACGGCCATGCTGCATCTTCCTGGCTCCGTCGGCCACGAAGGACACGGCCGCCGCGCCGGGCATGACGGCTTTTTCGAGGACGGTTTCCGGCACCCGTTCAAGGATCAGGGCCGTGCCCGGAAAATGGCCGCGCACCCTCCGAATCATGATTTCGGGCCTGAGCAGCCATGCGAACCAGCCTCTTGCGATTCCGGCAAAGGAGCCGCTGGTATATTGCATGTGCGCGGTCGGAGCCGCATAGCCGCAGTCCCAGGTCGGGCCCGTCCTTGTCCCGGCGCCTTGAATCTTGCGCAGCATCAGAAAGCCGCCCGCGATCAGCGCGCAGATCAGGATGGTGTGCGCGCCTCCGAGGGTCCGGGTCGCAAGGAGCGGGTCTGCCATGGCCCATTGCGGGGCCCAGACGGCGACGGCGCCCATGATCGGACGGAAGAAAAGGCCGGGCAGCAGGCCGATGGCGATCATGATCATGGCCAGCAGGACCATGGGCGCGCGCATGATCCAGCCGCATTCGACGGCGTGCGCGGCGGGCTTGTTTCGCGGGGCCCCGAGAAAGACGATGCCGACCGCCTTGGCGAAGGCGGCCAGGGCGAGCGCTCCGGCCCCGGCGAGCACGATGACCGCGGGCAGGACTCCGGCGGCGGGCCCTTTCTGGGCCACGGCCCGCAGGAGGCCCTGGTAGATCGCCCATTCACCGACAAATCCGTTCAGGGGCGGCAGTCCAGACACGGCCATGGCGCCCACGGCGAAAAGGGCCGCGGTCCAGGGCATGACTTTCCACAATCCGCCAAGACGGCTCATGTCGCGGGTGCCCGTGGCGTGCAGCACCGATCCCGCGCCGAAAAACAGCAGGGATTTGAAGAGGCCATGATTGATGACATGCAGGAAGGTTCCGGCCAGGGCGGCCTTGCCCCATATGGGCTGACCGTGCTGGACGGCCAGCACGGAGAGGCCGAGACCGATCAGGATGATGCCGACGTTCTCCACCGAGCAGTAGGCCAGCAGACGCTTGATGTCGTTCTGGGCCAGGGCGAAGGCGATGCCCAGAAGCGCGCTCAGGCATCCGATGCCGAGCAGGACCCAGCCTGAACTTCCGGGCATGGGCAGCCAGCCGCTGAAGCGCACGATGCCGTAGACGCCCATCTTGATGGCCACGGCGGACATGATGGCCGAGACATGGCTCGGGGCGCCTGCATGGGCCGAGGGCAGCCAGATGTGCAGGGGGAACATGCCCGCCTTGACCCCGAATCCGAACAGGGCGAGCCAGAACAGCGGCGCGAGGCCGGCCTGGGCATGTACGGGGCCAAGCTCCCAGGTTCCGGTGCGGGCGGCCAGCGCCGAGAAGAAGGCTAAGAGGGCCATGGTTCCGGCGTGGGAAGCCGCCAGATAGAGCCACCCCGCCTTGCGTGCATCCTTGCGGTCGTGATCCAGGGTGATCAGAAAATAGGCGCTGAGGGCAAATGCCTCCCAGGCAAAGAGAAAGTGCAGGCCGTTGGCGCAGGTCAGGACCAGTCCCATGCTCAGGACCAGGGTGCTCCACCAGCAGCGTCCTCCTGGCGCGGAACGCGGGTGATGGTGCCCGGACCAGTATTCATGGGCGTACAGCGCGCCCAGACCGCCGACCAGGCAGACCAGGACCAGAAAAAGGGCGCTGATTCCGTCAAGACGCAGGAACGGGGTTTCCCCGCCCAGGACGATACCACCGCGCCAGATCCAGGTTTCTGTCGTGATCAGTGTGATCAGGGCCGCATACAGCCCGCTCAGGGAGGCAATGGCGCTCAGCCCAAGCCAGATGCGCGCATGCGTTCGCCCCAGGATCATGGCCAGGAGCAGGGACAGGCCGAAAATGCCCAGCAGCGCGGCGATCATCGGGTCTCTCCGGCGTTGCGCGGGGTCTGTCTGTCAGCGCACTCGGCAAGGATTTGCAGCAGGGTCTCGTCGTTTGCGCCCCTGTCCAGCGCTTCGCTCAGCATGCCGGAAGCGATGCCGCGCGCCAAAAGGCCCAGCATGTTCACATGCAGGCGGGGCGTCGGCGAGATGAAAAAGAGCAATCGGGTGATCGGCTTGCCGTCGGGGGGCTGGACCGCACCCCAGGGCGCGTTCAGCTGGATCAGCGCCACCAGGGCGCAGGCTTCGCCCAGGGCGACTCGCATGGACGGATGGGGCAGGGCAAATCCGTCGCCAACGGGAGCTGCGGTTATGCCGCCGGGGGCCAGGAGGCGTTGCACAATCAGGTTCGATACGGCCGGAGACAGGCCGGGCAGGCTGCGGACGATGCGTTCGAAAAGTTGACCGAGATCGGCCGTGTTCACGTCGCGCCAGATTCCGCCCCGGCGCAGCAAGGTGATCAGTTCCCGTGAATTGGCCAGCGAGGGCGCGGGCTCCGAGAGAAATCCGCCCTGGATGCCGAGCCCGTGGCTCGCCGCCCAGTCCATGACCTCGTCGCGTTCAAAGAGGATGCGATCACGGTCATGGACGTGGGGCACGTCGTTCTTGCGCACCCATTCCAGGATGACGTGCTCGAAAACACCAAAGGATTCGGCTATTTGGATGAGATTTATGTACATGGGAGTTTTTGATGTTCGGTTGTTTGAGGACATGGCTGTTTATCCGGTTCAAAGGAGCACGGCGATGGATAACACGAGGATGGCCGCGCACAGATACAGAAGATAGGATTGCACGCGTCCGTGCTGAAAAGTCCGTACGAAGTCCGCAAGGCGAAGAATGTGCGTGGCGGCCGGTATCACCACCTGCTCCAGGACCGTCTCGGGAGTGCGGCTTTCCAGGCTGGATCCGGCGGGAAAGATGTCGTCAGGCAGGCTGACTTTCACGGCGGGCCTCAGAATCCAGCCGAACCATGCGGTGATGATTCCGGCAAAAGATCCGGCAGTGTACTGCATGCGCGAGCTTGGAGCGCGGTAGCCGCAATCCCAGGTCAGCGCCCGTTTTTGGCGGCCGCGCGGCAGCAACACGGCGATTGCGGCCACGGTCAGGGCCGCCAGCGCCAGAAGCAGGTGGGCCGTCCCCAGCGGGCTCAGAGGGTTGGGAACGATCAGGCCCGAATCCGTGTGCGCCCAGACGCTCGCAACCCGCAGCAGTGTCGGCCAGAAAAACGCCGGGGCAAGGCCGATGATCAGGCAGCATGCACCCAGCACCGTCATGGCCGCACGCATGCCAACTCCGCATTCGCGGGCTTTTGCCACATCTTCGGAACGCGGCGCGCCAAGAAAGACCACGCCGCAGACCTTGACGAAGCAGGCCAGGGCCAGAGCGCCGGTCACGCCCAGCAGGATGGCCGCGGGCAGCGCGCCGAGGGCCACGCCGGTCTTGAGACGGCCGGCGTCAAGCAGTCCCCGGTAAACCAGCCATTCGCTGACGAATCCGTTCAGCGGCGGCAGTCCGCTGATGGCCATGGCCCCGAGGGTGAAGAGCGAGGCCGTCCAGGGCATGGCCTTCCAGAGTCCTCCCAGGCGGCTCATCTCCCGGGTCCCCGTTGCGTGCAGCACAGACCCCGCGCCAAGAAAAAGCAGCGCCTTGAAAAGCCCGTGATTCCAGACATGGAGCAGCCCGCCGGTCAAGGCCAGCAGTCCCCACTCGGGGCGGCCATGGTCCAGCGCAATCATGGCGAAACCCAGCCCGAGGAGGATGATGCCGATGTTCTCCACGCTGTGATAGGCCAGCAGACGCTTCAGATCATGCTGCCCAAGGGCGAAAGCGACGCCAAGGACCGCGCTGGCGGAGCCCAGCCCGGCCACGACCCAGCCTGCGCCCTCGGGCAGGGGAAGCCAGGAGCTGAACCGGACCAGTCCGTAAATTCCCATTTTGATGGCCACGCCGGACATGATGGCCGAAACATGGCTCGGGGCGTTTGCGTGCGCCGAGGGCAGCCAGATGTGCAGCGGAAAGACGCCGGCCTTGATGCCGAAACCCGCAAGGGCGACCCAGAAGAGGGGGGCCAGGGCGGTTTGCGAAGTCATGGGGCCAAGTTCCCAGCTGCCTGTTTTTGCGGCCAGGGTGGCGAAAAATCCGAAAAGGGCCAGTGTCCCGGCGTGGGAGGCAATGAGATAAAGGCGCCCGGCGGCCCGGACCTGGATGTTTTTGCGGTCGAGAGTGACCAGAAAATAGGCGGTCAGCGCAAAGGCTTCCCAGGCGAAGAGAAAGTGCAGCCCGTTGGACTGGGTCAGCACCAGGCCCATGGAGGCCAGCATGGCGCTCCACCACAGGCGGCTTTGTCCGGCGGAACGGGGATGCGCCTTTTGTGCCCAGTATGTCTGGCTGTACAGGGCCCCCGTGGCGCCAACGACGGTCAAAAGCAGTAAAAAAAAGGCGCTGATTCCATCCAGGCGCATGAAAACGAGCGTACCGCCAAGTGTCCAGGCGCTGTGCCATTCCCAGACCGGACCGCCTGACAGGGTCCTGGTTGCAGCCCAAAATGCGCATGCCGATGCCGTCAGAGTGGAACTGATCCACCAACGGGGAAATGCATGGCTCGTGCCCAAGCCAATGATCGTTGCTCCCAACGCGCATGCTAGTAAAAAATCTTGTTCCATTTTTCTGGGAAAGTGAAAAAAATCACTTTTTCTTCTCTATTTTCATATTGTTTGAATGATGCGTTGAGAAAGATCATGGTTATCACTTCATGCAGAAGTGACTGCACGGAAAACTTATTTTTCGTTTTTTGGATAGATAAAATTTTCAGAGTAATATTTAAAATTACAGTGAATTAATCTGGAAGCCTGTACGTTATCGTATCCACTCCCGGGGATATGCCTCTCAAAATAGAGAGTCAAGGAAATGAAGTCGCTAAAATGAGGTTTGTGCACGCGCGGGTGTTTTTGGTCGCAAAAGGCCTGTTTTCAGGGGCGGGTATCGCGAATGAGGGCAAAGACATGTTGTTTCAAGGAGTTGTCATTTGACTGTTGCGCGGTCGGGTGGAATCCCCCCTGGGGCGACGTTGTCCGGGGCGAAAGGATGGTTTTCGAAGTTACGGAAATGGCGTGCGCGCAAAGTTTTTTTTACGGGGTAAATCCGTAAAAAATGGAGGAATGGCTTGACTCCCCAAGAGATGCATGGGTAAGGGTGGTAAAAAGTGGTAAAAAGTGGAAAGGACTGAGGAGGCAGCATGTTCAGAGGGCATTCACAACGTACGCAAGATCCCAAGGGACGGCTCATGCTGCCCCCTGAATTTCGCGACGAGGTGTTCGCCAATTCCCCGGACGGCAAGCTTGTGCTGACCAACTTCGACGATTGTGTAGCTGCCTACCCCCTGCCAGAATGGGAAATCATTGAACAGAGTTTTTCCAAGTTGAACATGGCTGATCGCAAGGTTCGGGATTTTCACCGCTTTTTCATTTCCGGCGCAGCCGAGGTGACCCTCGACAAGCAGGGACGGATTCTTGTTCCACCACATCTGCGCAATTACGCGGGCTTGCAGAAGGACATCATTCTGGCCGGAGTGGGACGGAAGTTCGAAATTTGGGACCAGGAGCGTTTTGAGGCAGGACGCAACGCCCTGCAGGAGAATGTCGATCAGGTCATGGATGATCTGGCCGAAAAAGGATTTGAACTACGGTTCTGATCGGAGGAGCCATGGACGCATATTCCGATCACATTCCGGTCATGCTCGAAGAGGTCATGCATTGGATCGCGCCGAAACCCGGCGGGTTCTACATGGATGCGACCCTGGGCCTTGCTGGACATGCTGCCCGGTTGATGGAGATTACCGATGGGCAGGCCCTGCTTTTGGGGCTGGACAGGGACGAACAGGCCCTGGCCAAGGCCGGGGAGAGGCTGGCGATGTACGGAGAAAACGTACAGCTGGCCCATACGTCGTTTCAGCATTTTCCCCAGGCCCTGCGGGAGATTGGCTGGGACAGGCTTGACGGCGTGATCGCCGATCTGGGCGTGTCTTCACTGCAACTGGACAGTCCCGAACGGGGCTTTTCCTTCCTGCAGGACGGCCCTCTTGACATGCGCATGGATCCTGGTTCAGGCGGTGAGCCCGCATCGGCCATCGTCAACGGAGCCTCTTTCGAGCGGCTGCGCCAGCTCCTGTGGGATTACGGCGAAGAGCCCATGGCCGGGCGCATCGCGCGGGCCATCGTCAAGATCCGCGAGACGGCCCCGATCGAATCGACCCTTGAGCTGGCCCGCATTGTGGCCGCGGCCTACCCGGCCAAACGGCGCGCATTGTCGCGCAATCATCCCGCGACCAAGACCTTCCAGGCCCTGCGGCTGGAAGTGAATCAGGAGTTGCGGGAAATTGAATTTTTTCTGGAGCGCGTCGTCGATTATTTGCGGCCGGGCGCGCGCATCGCAGTCATATCCTTTCATTCTTTGGAGGACCGCATCGTGAAGAGGGCTTTTCGCAAGGAAAGTTCCGCTTGCCTGTGTCCTAGGGAGTACCCCGTATGTCAGTGCGGACACACGCAAAAGCTCAGGCTCCCCTTTCGCAAGCCGCTCATTCCCACCGAAGAGGAGATGCGGTCCAACAGCCGCAGCCGCAGCGCCAAGCTGCGCGTGGCGGAGAGGGTTGATGGAGAGGCGCAGTGAGCGAGGGCGGCAAGGGATATTTGAGCATGGGGGTCATGTTCCTGGTGACCATGATTCTCGGATTGGGACTGGTGTGGGTCAATATCGAACGGGTTGATCTGGCTTATGAATTGAAAATTCTCGAACGCGAGTTGCAGGAAAAGCAGGATCAGAATTCGAAACTGCAGGTGGAGCTGCATTACCTGCTCGCTCCGGCGACTCTGCGCGATCGGGCTGAAAAAGCGGGGTTGCAGCCTCCAAGGCGGGATCAGATACGTACCATGCAGCAATAGGCAGGACTGGGCTTAAAAAGTGACAAAAACCGGAAGCAAGCCACCCAAGGACAGAAGCCGCGGCAAGATACTTTTTGCCGGGGTTCTTTTCGCGTTGGCGCTGATGGGGCTTTGGGCACGTGCCTATTACGTGCAGGTGGTCAAGGGGCCCGAGTACGCGAAGATGGCCAATCGCCAGTACTGGGCCTCGGAGACCGTGTCCGGAAAGCGCGGTGAAATTTTTGATCGCAACGGCCTCCTTTTGGCCAAATCGATCGCGACCCCGTCCGTCTATGTCCGCCCCAACGAGATCAAGGACCCCTGGACCGTTTCGCAACGCCTTGGCTCCATTCTGGGAATGAGCCCCAAGGGCCTCGCTTCCAAGATGGGGCCCAAGAAGCGTTTTGTGTGGGTGGCACGCAAGATCAGCGACGCTCAGGCGGAGGCGATCAAGGCCGAGATGCTCCCCGGCGTCTATCTGGAAACCGAGAACTCCCGCCAGTACCCGCAGGGTCACATGGCCGGGCAGCTGCTCGGCTTCGTGAACATGGACGGACACGGCATCGAGGGATTGGAGAAGAGTTTCAACGACCTGCTCCTGCCGTCATCCACCAAGTACACCGTGCAGAAGGATGCGGCCGGCAAAAGGCTGTCATCACTGGAAAGCGGCGACAGAAGTTCTTTCAACGGCCAGGACCTGCGCCTGACCCTCGACAGCCAGGTACAGCTGGCCACCGAAGAGGCGCTGGCGCGCAGCGTGATCCGGGCCAAGGGCAAATCCGGGATGGCGCTGGTGGTCGAGGTGCCCACGGGCGATATTCTGGCCTGGGGGCATTATCCGTTCTTCAATCCCAACGCGGTCAAGAAGATCCGCGGGGAGTGGAAGAACCGCATGGCCGTGGATATTTTCGAGCCGGGCTCGACCATGAAGCCCATCATGGTCGCGGCGGCATTGCAGGAGAAGGTCTGTACTCCGGGCAAGGAGTACTACTGCGAAAACGGGAAGTGGAGCGTCAAGGGGCGTCGCGTCAAGGACACGCACAAGTACGAGAACCTGACCGTAAGCAAGATCATCCGCTATTCGAGCAATATCGGCGCGGCCAAGATCGGGCTTGAGCTCGGCGCCGCCAAGCTGAATCGATATCTGCAGGATCTCGGCTTCGGGCGCCGGACCGGCCTGCCCCTGCCCGGTGAATCGGCGGGGCTGCTCAATCCGGTCAGCCAATGGAAGGATGTCGAGCTGGCCAATATTTCTTTTGGGCAAGGCCTGGCCGTGACCATGCTGCAACTGGCCGATGCGTATCTGTGCATCGCCAACGACGGGGTCCGACTGCCTTTGCGCCTCATGCACGAGGCCGACAAGCCGGTGCAGGGCACCCGCGTCTTTGACTCGAATGTGGCCAAAATGGTCATGGCCATGATGGAAGAGGTGGTTCAGGAGGACGGCACCGGCACCCAGGCGCGCATCGAAGGCGTGCGGGTCGCGGGCAAGACCGGGACGGCCCAGAAAGCGAGTCCGACCGGCGGTTACGGCGGGGACTATGTCGCGTCGTTCGTGGCCATTTTTCCGGCGGACAAGCCCCGCTATCTGGTCTGCATGATGGTCGATGAGCCAAAGGCCGGGCATTACGGCGGCGTGCTGGTTGCCCCCGAGGTTCGCAACATCGGGGTCCAGCTGCTCAACTCCTCGGGCATGTTGGCCGAACCGGTGGATGCGATGCAGATGGCGAAGGTTTCGCCGGACCGATTTTCGGCCCCGGTGAAACGATCGGAACACATCAGCGTTGACGGGGAATTCATGCCGGACCTGCAGGGCGCGACAGTGCGCGAAGCGCTTGAGATACTTGTGGCGCGAGGGATCGTGCCTTCGGTCAAGGGCCAGGGCGTTATCATCGAAAAGCAAAAACCGCTCCCCGGCGAGAAGTGGCCGACGGACAAAAAATGTCAGCTCTGGCTGACTGGGCAACCGGGTTAGAAATGAATCAGATGAACCTTGATACCGTGCTTGAAATGCTTCGTGGCGGAACCGGGCTGCGCACCCACTCTGGTGCGGTGACGCCTGGCGACGTTTTCGTGGCCCTTTCCGGGACACGGGTCGACGGTGCGCGGTTCATCGATGACGCGGTGGCTCGCGGCGCTCGAGTCGTGGTGCATGGCGAGGGCGTCGATGTCCCCCGCCATGAGGGCGTTTTTTGTCTGGCGGTGCAGAGCCCCGCGCAGACTCTCGGAGTGCTGGCCCTTGCGGCGTTCGGAACGCAATCGCACCTGCCGAGGATCATCGGCGTGACCGGAACCAACGGCAAGACGACCACCGCGCATCTGATCCATTTTCTGCTGAGCCGCAACGGCATGGCCACCGGCCTCATCGGCACGGTGCATTGCTCCTGGCCCGGCGTCCAGGTCTCGGCGACAATGACCACGCCGGACTGCCTGAGCCTGCACGAGATTATCGGACGCATGGTCCGTGACGGCGTCGACAATCTGGTCATGGAAGTTTCCTCCCACGCCCTGGATCAGGAACGCATCGCCGGACTGCCCATGGAAGTGGGCGTGTTCAGCAACCTGACTCAGGACCATCTGGACTACCACGGGGACATGCAGCGCTACTTCGAAGCCAAGGCGCGCCTGTTTCTGGATGGTCCGGCGAGTTGCGCCAAGGGGCTCGTCAATGTCGACGACGAGTATGGGCGGCGTCTGAAAGAGATGCGTCCCGATCTGCTCGGATTCGGACTCGACTCCGAGGACGCCGGACTGCGGTGCCGGATCCTTGCCGCCGGGCCTTGGGGCATGACTCTTGGCCTGAGTCATGACGGGCATGCCTGGGAGCTGCGCACGGGTCTGGTGGGCCGTCACAACGCCTATAACCTGCTCTCGGCCGTGGGTACGGGGCTGCTGCTCGGTCTGACTCCGGCGCAGTGCGATTGCCTGAGCCAGGCTCCGGGCGCTCCCGGCCGCCTGGAACGGGTGCCCAATGAGCGCGGGCTCGATATTTTCATTGATTACGCGCACACCCCCGACGCGCTTGAAAAAGTTTCGGTGGCGCTCAAATCCATGGGTTTCAAGCGCCTGCTTACGGTGTTCGGTTGCGGCGGGGACCGTGACGCGAGCAAGCGTCCGCTCATGGGCGAGGCCGTGGCCCGACACGCCGACGTGGCCGTGGTCACTTCGGACAACCCCCGCACCGAAGACCCGGATTCCATCATCGACCAGATCGAGCCGGGTCTTGCAAAAGCGCGCCGGGTCCTGCGCGAGGCCGACCGGCGCAAGGCCATAGCGCTGGCCCTTGAGACCATGGAACCGGGCGACGCGTTGCTCATCGCGGGCAAGGGCCATGAGGATTATCAGATCATAGGTACGCAAAAGCGTCATTTTTCGGACTTCGAGGTCGTGCGGGAGTGCCTGTCATGAACATGACCTTGCAGCAGATCGCCTCCGCCATGGCCGCGAGCATCGAGCAGAGCCACGACCAGCCTGTGTGCCGGGTGAGCATCGACAGCCGTGCCGTCCGCCAGGGCGACCTCTTTTTCTGCATCGTCGGGCAGAAGCTCGACGGGCATGAATTCGCGCGGCAGGCGGTGGCGAACGGTGCCTGCGCCGTGGTGGCCAGCGCGCCTCTTGATCTGGATGTTCCGGTGTTGCTGGTACGTGACACGACATCGGCTCTGGGCCGACTGGCTCGGGTCTGGCGGGAAGGAACCCGCGCCAGGGTCATCGGCGTCAGTGGATCGGCGGGCAAGACCACGGTCAAGGAGATGCTGGCGCAGGTGCTGTCTGCGGCCGGGCGCACCGCCAAGAATTTCCGCAATCTGAACAATCAGATCGGCCTGCCCCTGTCCATTCTGGAGATGGACGGAGATGAGGATTTCTGGGTCCTGGAACTTGGCATCAGCCAGCCCGGCGACATGGATGAGCTTGGCTATATCCTGGCCCCTGACGCGGCGCTTCTGGTCAACATCGGCGCCTGCCATCTGGAAGGGCTCGGCAGTCTGTCCGGAGTGGCGGAGCAGAAATCCATTTTGCTCGATCATGTCCGCAAGGGCGGGTTCGCCTGCGTCAATGCAGACTATCCCGAGCTTTTGCAGCAAAGCGCCAGGCGAGATCCGAAGCTGGTGACCTTTTCCGGAGCCGGAGCCCGGGCCGACTATTCGTGTCTGCGGCAGGAGAACGTCGAGGGGTCCATTTCCTACACCGTGCGCGTCAAGGGTGAAGAGCTGCGCTGCAAGGTGTCGCACAACGTGCATATCGCCGAGAACCTGGCCGCGGTCGTGGCCATGGCCATGGAGCTGGGCCTGGGCATGGCGGCCATCGAGTCCTCCCTGGCGGAATACAGCCCGGTGACCCAGCGATTCGCGCAGAGCCGTGTCGGAACGTGGCTTTTCATCGACGACACCTACAACGCCAATCCCGTGTCCATGGCACGCTCCATCCGCGAAGCCGGGCGTCTTGGCGAAGGCAAGCGGCTGGTGCTGGTTCTTGGCGACATGCTCGAACTGGGCGCGGACAGTTCCCGCGCTCATCGTGAACTGGGCGAATTGATCGCGGACACGGGCGCGTCACACTGCTTTTTTCAGGGGAATCACGCACAGGACGTGGAGGCCGGACTCGGCGGATTCACAGGTGTTTTCAAGAAAGTGTCCGGGGCTGAAGAGGTTTTGCAAGCTTTGAGCGCAGTGCGCTGCGAGCAAGGCGTGATGCTCTTCAAGGGGTCGCGGGGATGTAAAATGGAGCAGTATTATTCTGCGCTGGAAAGGAGTTGGGCATGATTTATCATCTGCTGTACCCCCTTAGCGACCAAGTCAGTATGCTAAACGTGTTTCGTTACATCACGTTCAGATCCATCTATGCCATGCTGACTGCGCTTATCCTGTCGATAATCATCGGCCCAATTTTTATCAGATGGTTGCGCAAGCTTAAATTTGGCCAATATATAAAAGAATGCGGTCCGGATCATCAGGCCAAGAGCGGAACTCCGACCATGGGTGGCCTGCTGTTCGGATTCTGCATGCTGTTCAGTGTCTTTTTGTGGAGCGATCTGAGCAACAAGTACATATGGCTGACGGTGATGGTTTTTCTTGGTTTCGGGGCGGTCGGATTTGTCGACGACTACATAAAGGTCGTGCGCAGGCACAACGACGGGCTCTCCCCCAGGATCAAGCTCCTCGGACAGCTGATCGTCAGTGTCGGCGCGGTCTCCTTGCTGGTTTCGTTTCCGGAATATTCGACCAAGCTCATGGTTCCGTTCTTCAAGAATTTCAATCCGGACCTGACCTGGATGTATGTCCCGTTCGGGCTTTTCGTCATGATCGGGGCCTCCAACGGAGTGAACCTGACCGACGGCCTCGACGGTCTGGCCATCGGCCCAGCCGTGGTTTCGGCCGGGTGTTTCGCCCTCTTCGTCTATGTGGCCGGCCATGTGAATCTCGCCAACTACCTGCAGGTTTCCTACATCGCGGGGGTCGGCGAGGTCACGGTGATCTGCGGGGCCATGGTCGGGGCGGGCCTTGGGTTCTTGTGGTTCAACGCCTTCCCGGCCCAAGTCTTCATGGGCGACGTGGGCAGCCTGAGCATCGGGGGCACGCTGGGTTTCATCGCCATCCTGTGCAAGCAGGAACTGCTGCTGGTCATCGTGGGCGGCCTCTTCGTGGTCGAGACCCTGTCGGTGATCCTGCAGGTCGGATATTTCAAGGTCAGCGGTGGGAAGCGGATCTTTCGCATGGCGCCCCTGCACCATCATTTCGAGAAGAAAGGCATTCACGAGTCGAAAATCATCATCCGTTTCTGGATTCTGTCGCTTCTTTTGGCGGTCATGGCTCTGGGAACACTCAAACTGAGGTAGGAAGGGCATGCGCGAATTCATCCATGAAGATCAGCTTCGCGGTCACATCGCGATCGTGCTGGGGGCGGGAGCCTCGGGCATCGCGGCGGCGCGTCTTCTGGTGAAGATGGGCGCGTCCGTGCGCGTGCTGGAGAAGAACGAAGCCTGTGCCGCCAAGGTCCCCGCCGATCTGGGCTTCACGGTCTGCGCGGGCGAGCACGAACCAGAGCATTTCGCGGGCGCCAACCTGATCGTGCTCAGCCCGGGCATTGCCCGCTCGAAAGTCGCGCACCTTCTGCCTGCGGGCGTACAGGTGGTTTCCGAGCTGGAGCTGGCGAGCTGGTTTGTGTCCGAGCCCATCATCGCGGTGACCGGGACTAACGGTAAAACAACGACCACGACCCTCATCAGCCGCATTCTCGAAGTCAACGGCAAGAAGGTCTTCATCGGCGGCAATATCGGCACGCCCCAGTGCGAATACCTGCTGGGAGGCGAGCAGGCCGACATCCTGGTGCTCGAAGTGTCGAGCTTTCAGTTGCAGAACTCCCCGTCCTTTCACCCCCGGGTGGGCGTTCTGCTCAATTTTTCGGCCAACCACCTCGATTACCACGAGACCATGGAAGAGTATCTGAGCGCAAAGCTCTCCATGTTCGCGCACATGGGCGCATCGGACCTGGCCGTGGTGCCGCTGTCCATGAAGGATGAGCTTGAGAGACGAAATTTCACCCAGGGTCGCCGGGTCTATTTTGTGGCCAGTCCCCGTTTTGAATGCCCGGGGCTGCCCGGTCAGCACAACCGGGAAAACATGGAGGCGGCCTATCTGGCGTGCCGCTATTTCGGGCTTTCCGAGGAGGATGTGCAGCGCGGGATCGACGGTTTCGCCACCCTGCCGCATCGCATCGAGGCGGTCGCGGAGCACAAGGGCATAGTTTTTATTGATGATTCCAAGTCCACGACCATCGACTCCATGATTGCGGCGCTCAAAAGCCAGGACCGCCCCGTGCGCCTTTTGGCCGGAGGCGTGTTTAAAGGTGGTGATCTCTGTGCGGTGGTGCCGGTTCTGCGCGAGAAGGTTCGCGGCGTGTATCTGTTCGGGCAGTCGCGGGAAATTTTCGAAGCGGCCTGGAGTGGATGCGGCAAGGAACTCAGTTGGGACGCAACGCTGGAAGAGGCTTTGTTCAGGGCCGCCGCCGACGCCCGCAGCGGAGAATGCGTGCTCCTGTCGCCGGCCACGGCCAGTTTCGACCTCTTCGCCAACTACAAGGAGCGGGGCAAGGCTTTCCAGCGCGCGGTCAGGGAATGGGTGGAGGGCGCATCATGAAGATCACCCAGCGCGAAGCGGCCCGCCAGCTCATGAGCTTTGACGTCATCTTGCTGGGTGCGGTCATCTGTCTGGCTTCTCTCGGGCTGATCATGGTTCTGAGCGCAAGCGGCATCATGGCCGAGAAGGTTTACGGCGACAAGTACGCCCTGTTCTGGAAGCAGGTGCTGTTCATGGTCGCCGGAGGCGTGGTGCTGACGGTCGCGGCCCGCGCGAACATCGAATTTTTTTATCGCCACACCTATCTCTGGATTTTGCTGGCGGCCGGACTTCTGCTGCTGACCGTTTTTTCGCCGCTTGCCACCACCGCCGGCGGTGCAAGCCGCTGGTTGCGGATCGGGCCGTTCTCGGTCCAGCCGCTGGAGGCCGCCAAGATCGCGCTGGTTTTCTACCTGTCCTACTTTTTCGCCAACAAGCAGGACCTGGTCAAAACCTTCAGCGTGGGTTTTCTGCCGCCGATCATGGTGACGGGGAGCCTTTGCTTTCTGCTGCTCCTGCAACCTGACTTCGGCGGCGCGGTGTTTCTGGCGGGCCTGCTTTTCCTGATGTGCCTGGTCGGTGGAACGCGGATCATTTTTCTGGGATCGGCCGTTGTGCTGGCCCTGGTCTCGGCGGCGCTGCTGGTGGTCAATTCCCCGTATCGTTTTCGCCGGGTCTTTTCCTTCCTGGACCCGTTCCAGGATGCCCAGAACACGGGATACCAGCTGGTGCAGTCTCTTTACGGGCTGGGTTCGGGCGGATGGTTCGGCCTGGGGCTGGGCGAGGGAAAGCAGAAGCTTTTCTTTCTGCCCGAAGCGCACAACGACTTCATCATGTCCGTGCTCGGTGAAGAACTGGGCTTTGTCGGGGTGTCCCTGATCGTCATCCTGCTCGGTGTGGTCTTGTGGCGGACTCTGGCGATCAGCGTCCGTCAGGCAACCATGCATGACCGCATCACCGCCTTCGGCATGGGAGCGATCGTGATCGTCGGCGGCATCCTGAACATGGGCGTGGTCCTTGGCGCCATTCCCCCTAAGGGAGTGCCCATGCCGTTTTTGAGTTATGGCGGCAGCCACCTGCTGACCGGATTTTTTTGTACCGGGGTGCTGCTCAACCTGTCACGCAAGGTCAAGGCATGAAACGTTTGATTCTGACCACAGGCGGCACCGGAGGCCACATTTTCCCGGCACTGGCCGTGGCGGAGTCCATGCGCGCCACCGTACCTGACTGCGAGATCCTGTTCGTGGGCTCGGAACGTGGCCCCGAAGGTGAATGGGCGCGCAAGGCCGGACTGTCTTTTGTGGCTCTGCCGGCCCAGGGCGTTCTGGGGCGCGGCATCAAGAGCGCGGCCACGGCCTTGTGGCTGGGGCGCAGCCTGCTCAAGTCCTGGCGGCTTCTGCGTGAGTTCAAGCCCGACGTGGTGCTGGGTCTTGGCGGCTACGCGGGATTTTCCTGCCCCCTGGCGGCAAGTCTGATGGGCATTCCTTCGGCCATTCACGAGCAGAACAGCGTGCCCGGAGTGACCAACCGTATTCTGGCACGGCGCGTGGACCGCGTGCTGGTCAGCTTCGCGGACATGGAAGGCCCGATCTTCGGCGGCCCAAAAGCGGTCGTCACCGGCAATCCCGTCCGCGCCGAAATCCGCACCTTGCGTGAAGAGCGGCGCATGCCGGGGCGAAATATTTTGATTGTGGGCGGCAGTCAGGGCGCTTCTGCCCTGAACGGCTTCGTGGTGCGGGAACTCGACAGGCTCAAAGCCCTGGGGCTCGGCATCTGGCATCAGACGGGAAAAGACGAATTCGAGGCCATCCGAGAGGTTTACGCCCAAAAGTATCCCGCCGCGCGTGTGGAGCCGTTCATCAGCGACATGCACGAAGCCTACCGCTTCGCCGATCTGGTGATTTGCCGGGCCGGAGCCACGACCATCGCGGAACTGACGGTGGCGGGGAAGCCGAGCATTCTGGTGCCCTTTCCCTACGCAACCCACGACCACCAGCTAAGGAACGCCCGTTCGCTGGAAAAGGTCGGGGCGGCGCTGGTCATTCAGCAACGCCAGCTGGATGAGTTGAATTTGTCTTCTGTGGTGGGCGATCTTTTTCAAATGCCGGAGAATCTGGCCAGAATGGCCCGGGCGGCCCGCGAAGCCGGCATCCACGATGCCGGGGACAGGGTCGTGGCGCAATTGCAGGATTTGGCGTCGAGCAAAACACGGCGTGACAGACGGTGAACATGAAGTCGAAAATTAGAAAAATACACATGGTAGGCATCGGCGGCGCAGGCATGAGCGGCATTGCCGAGGTGCTGCTGACCCTTGGCTACGAAGTGTCGGGTTCGGACTTGGTCAAGGGGCCGGTGGCGTTGCGCCTTGAGTCTCTCGGGGCAACGATTCATGCCGGTCACGAGAGGAAGAACGTCCGCGATGCCCAGGTCGTGGTCCGCTCCACTGCCGTGCGCGACGACAATCCCGAGCTTGAGGAAGCTCGCGCCCATGGCGTGCCCATCATCCCGCGCGCCGAAATGCTGGCCGAGCTGATGCGCCTCAAGGTCGGCGTGGCGGTGGCCGGGACCCACGGGAAAACCACGACCACGTCGCTCTTGGCCACGATATTCATGGAAGCCCACCTTGACCCCACGGTCATCATCGGCGGCCGGCTGAACGCCTACGGTTCCAACGCCATGCTTGGCCAGGGACGCTATCTCATCGCCGAAGCCGACGAATCCGACGGGTCGTTTCTGTGTCTTTTGCCGAGAATATCCATCGTCACCAACGTCGATGCGGATCATCTCGATTACTACAAGGACATGGACGAAATCCGGGACAGCTTTGTCGAATTCATGAACAGCGTGCCGTTTTACGGGCTGAACGTGGTCTGCGGTGACGACAAGGGCGTGCAGTCCATTCTGCCCAGGGTCCGCCGTCCGGTCATGACCTACGGCTTCGGCGAGGGAAATGATCTGCGCGCCGAAATCATAAGCTGCGAGGCGGGATCGCGATTCAACGTCTATCGCCACGGGGAATTCTGGGGCGAGGTGTCCCTGACCCATCCCGGCCGTCACAATGTCTTGAATGCCTTGGCCGCCATCGGCGTGGCCATGGAGGCCGAGGTGCCAAAGGCGGACATCATCCACGGTCTTGGAGCCTTTGCCGGAGTCGGGCGCCGTTTTGAACACAAGGGCGAACGGAACGGAGTGCTCGTGGTCGACGACTATGGCCACCATCCGACGGAGATCGCCGCAACCCTCGAAACCGCGCGGCTGTGCTATCCGCACAAGCGCCTGGTTGTGGCCTTCCAGCCACACAGGTTCAGCAGGACGCAGGCCCTGTTCGGCGATTTTTCCAAGGTGTTCGCGGGGGTTGATCAATTGCTGTTGACGGAGATCTATCCGGCCAGCGAATCCCCAATCCCTGGGGTCAGCGGGCAGAGTCTGGCTCAGGCCATCCGACAGGTGACCAGCACTCCGGTGCGATTTTTCGAGGATTTCGGCGCCATGCAGTCTGCCCTTGGCGAGATTCTGCACGAAGGCGATCTGTTTTTGACGCTGGGCGCGGGCAGCATCTGGACCGTCGGCCAGGGATATCTGGATGAAGGGGCGGGGACTCCGTGAGCACGGCGGTTCTGGGCAAGAAGATTCGCCGGAACGTACCCCGGCGCAAGGAACGCAGGCAGCCTGTGGACAAGGGCGCGGTGCTTGGCGGACTCCTTCTTGGCCTGGGACGCACGGTTTTCGTTCTGACACGCTGGACTTTGGGCGTTGCCGCGGTGGTAGTTGTCAGCTTCGGGATTCTGTTCGCCTACAGATGGGTCACGGCTCATGAGTTTTTTGCCCTCGTCAATCTGCGGATCGAAGGCTCTCAGCGGCTCGGGCGCGAGGAGATCGCGGAGATGGGCGGGGTCAGCACGGGTTCGAATGTATTGAGCATCAATATCGCGGAGGTGCAGCGCCGCATCGCCGCCAGCGAATGGGTGGAAAGCGTGGCCGTGACCCGGGTTCTGCCCGACGGCCTGATCATCGAGGTGAAGGAGCGGGAACCCGCCTTCCTGACGCGCCGCGACGAGCAGCTCTACTACGCGGACATCAACGGGCAGACCATAGCGCCCGTGAGCGTGGACAAGTTCATATCGCTCCCGATTCTGGAGACGGAAGAGGGCGTGCAGGTCGGAAGCGGAATCAGGACGCTGCTGGACGAGGTCGCAAGGAACTCTCTGCCTTTCGGCATGAGCCAGATAGCCTGGCTGCGGCAGGACAGCGCGGATCAGTTCAGCATATTTTTGGAAAAGCCGCGGGTGCTCGTGCAACTGGATGGCGCGGATCTGGATTCCGCGCTGGCAAGCCTGACCAAGGTCTGGGCTGATTTGGGGCGCCGGGGCGAACTTGATCGCACCGAATTCATGTTTGTCATGCCCGGTCGGGCATGGATCAGGCTACATGCCGATCAAACACTCTAGGGAACGCATGCCGGCCAGAGCCGGGAGATGAGGGGAAGTATGGCCAAGTCTGAATTGATCGTCGGTCTGGACATCGGAACGACCAAGATATGTACCGTCGTGGGCGAGGTGGGTACGGATTCGCTGGTGGATATCATCGGCATCGGGACCAGCCCTTCCACCGGCTTGCGCAAGGGCGTGGTCGTCAACATCGAACAGACCGTGCAGTCCATCAAGAAAGCCCTCGAAGAAGCCGAGCTCATGGCCGGTTGCGAGATCAGGGCCGTTTACGCAGGGATCGCGGGCAGCCACATCAAGGGCTTCAACAGCCATGGCGTGATCGCCGTCAAGGGCGGCGAAGTGACCGCCCGCGACATCGAGCGGGTCATCGACGCGGCAAAGGCCGTGGCCATCCCGCTCGATAGGGAAGTCATCCATATTTTGCCCCAGGAGTACATCGTCGACGACCAGACCGGCATCGCCGATCCTCTGGGCATGGCCGGGGTGCGCCTTGAGGTGAAGGTGCACATCGTCACCGGAGCGGTGACCAGCGCCCAGAACATCGTCAAGAGCTGTCACAAGTCGGGGCTCGACGTCGAAGACATCGTGCTTGAGGCCTTCGCCTCGTCCAAGGCCGTACTGACCGACGAGGAGCGCGAGATCGGCGTCGCGCTCGTGGATATCGGAGGCGGCACCTCGGATATCGCGATTTTTCACGGCAACTCCATCAAGCACACCGGGGTCATCGCCCTTGGCGGGACCAACCTGACCAATGACATCGCCTTTGGCCTGCGCACGCCGACCCAGGCCGCCGAAAAGATCAAGATCAAGTACGGCTGCGCACTGGCGGAGCTGGTCAAGAAGGATGAGATCATCGAAGTGCCGAGCGTCGGCGGCCGGGAGCCGCGCAAGCTGACTAGGCAGGTCCTGGCGGAGATCTGCGAGCCGCGCATGGAGGAATTGCTCGCATTGGTGGACCAGGAGCTGATCCGCTCCGGGTACAAGAAACTTATAGGCGCGGGCGTGGTGCTGACTGGCGGCGCGTCGCGCATCGAAGGGATTCAGGAATTGGCGGAGCAGGTCTTCAACCTGCCGACCAGGACGGGTTCGCCTGCCGGAGTGGGCGGACTCAAGGATGTGGTGGACAGTCCTACCTATGCCACGGCGGTGGGACTGCTTCTCTATGGCGCGGAAAAACATGGGCGGGACAGCAAGATCCGCATCCGCGACAAGAACATCTTTCACTCCATCCTGGCGCGGATGAAGAAATGGTTCGTGGACATAAGCTGAAGGGTTTCAGGGAAAAAACGGAGAACGGGAACAACGAAAAACGTGGGGGAATTATGGATTTCCTGGAAATTGAACGCGAAGACAATGCTTTGATCAAAGTGATCGGAGTGGGTGGCGGAGGCGGTAATGCGGTGAACAACATGATCAAGGCCGCCATGCAGGGCGTGACCTTCATCGCCGCCAACACGGACATGCAGGCTCTGAAGCATTCCCAGGCCGAGTACAAGATTCAGCTCGGAGACAAGCTGACCAAAGGCCTTGGCGCTGGCGCGAATCCGGATATGGGTAGGGACGCGGCGCTTGAGAGCCAGGCCCAGATCAGGGATATCCTGGGCGACTGCGACATGGTTTTCGTCACTGCCGGCATGGGCGGCGGCACGGGTACGGGAGCCGCTCCGGTCATCGCGCAGGTGGCCAAGGACATGGGCGCGCTGACCGTGGCCGTTGTCACCAAGCCTTTCTTTTTTGAAGGCAAGCGTCGGCAGCAGCAGGCCGAACGCGGGATCAAGGAGCTGCGCGAGATCGTCGACAGCATCATCACCATCCCCAACGACCGCCTGCTGACCCTGGCATCCAAGAAGGCCTCCTTCGTGGACATGCTGGGCAAGGCCGACGAAGTCCTTTTCCATGCCGTGAAGGGCATCTCGGACCTGATCATGGTCCCCGGTCTCATCAACCTCGACTTTGCCGACGTGAAAGCGGTCATGGAAGAGATGGGTCTGGCCATGATGGGTACGGGCATCGCTTCCGGCGATGGCAGAGCCCGCGAGGCGGCCCTGAAGGCCATCACCAGCCCGCTCCTTGAGGACGTGACCATCGACGGCGCTCGCGGCGTGCTCATGAACATCACCTGTGGCCCGGACCTGACCATCGAAGAAGTCAGCGAAGCCGCCAGCATCGTGCACGAAGCCGCTCACGAGGATGCCAAGATATACTTCGGCACGGTCTTCGACATGGATTGCGTGGATGAAATGCGCATCACCGTCATCGCCACCGGCATTCAGGACGGAAACGCACCCCTGGAAAAGGGAACCAAGGTCACGCCTTTCGCCGCGAATCCGGCTGCGAGCCGCCTCGGGGCCGAAAGCGAAGGCTCCTTCATCCGTCCGCGCACCCGCAAAATCACGGTCAACGAGAGCGCCGATCTCAGCGTTCCGGCCTATATTCGGGCCAAGACCCAGCCGGGCGCGGAAGAAAAGCGGCATGAAGTTCGCAAATGCGTCAACGGCGGCGATGACGCCGAGTTCCTGTTCGAAGAGGAGGAATTTGAAATTCCGTCATTCATCAGAATGCAGGCAGACTAGCATTACAAGTCTCCCCGACTTGTCACCCCGTCCGTGGAGGGAACTGTGTCCGAGCTCTATCTAGGCCGAACCGCCCCTCGACTGAAGGATTGGGGAGGCCGGCTGCCTGTTGCTCTGGTATTTCCAGAGGCAGCGCGGCACGGACTCTCCACTCTGGGTTGGCAGGTTGTCTACCGGCTGCTCGCAGGTCGCGAGGAGCTGGCCGTTGAGCGTTTTTTCTGGGACCCCACTTCTCCGAGGCCCAGGTCCGTTGACTCCGGACGCGACCTGGGCCTCTTCCCCCTTGTTCTGTTTAGCCTCAATTTCGAAGGTGATTTTCCAACGGCCATACGGCTTCTGCAGGATGCGGACATTCCGGTCAGAGCCGAAGAGCGTCAGTCCTGGCCAATGATCCTGGCCGGCGGGCCCCTGGCGTTTCTCAACCCGTTTCCGATCTTGCCGGCGCTGGACGGAATCTTTGTCGGCGAGGCCGAAGCAGGGCTTTCCGCCGTCATGGACAATATAGCCAACGCCTGGAACAGCGGCGGAGACAAGGCCGCTGTACTGGAGGATATCGCCGGGCTGCCCGGAATGCTGATTCCCGGCAAAAGCATCGAGCCCGTGCGCAGACTTGTCGATATGTCCGGATCCAGGACTCTGCACGATCCTGCCTATTCCTGTTTTGTCAGTTCCGAGGCCCAGTTTCGGGACATGCTGCTTTTGGAAGTCAACCGGGGATGTCCCTACGGTTGCCGCTTTTGCGCGGCAGGCAGCATCTACAAGCCGCCCCGCCACGCCGAGCTGGAGACGCTGCAAGAGATCGTCACGCGCTGCGCTCCGCAAAAAGTGGGTCTTGTGGGCACGGCACTGACCGACTGGCCGGACCTGTTGCCATTTTTGCGCTGGCTGCAGGAGCGCAAGATAAAATTTTCGCTGTCGTCCCTTCGTGCCGACGGCCTGACCGACGAGTTGCTCGAATTTCTTCGCCATACAGGCACTCGTTCCGTGACCCTGGCCCTGGAGGGCGCGAGTCGCCGCCTGCGCCAGGCCATGAACAAGCATTTTTCGGAAGAGGCCTTTCTGGACGCCGTGACGCGCATCAGCCGATTGCAGTTCAACACCTTGAAACTGTACATGATCACGGGCTGGCCGGACGAAAGCGAAGCGGACTGGGCCGAATTCGAGTCCTTTCTGGGCAGCATCGAAGAGGCCAGGAAGATGGGGCAGGGCAACCGCAAGAAGGGGGTGGAGCTTGTCTCCCTGTCGGTCAGCTGCCTTGTGCCCAAGGCCTGGACTCCCCTGCAATGGGCGGACATCCCGGAAGAGGACTGGTTCAAGAAGGCCATGAAGCGCTTCAAGGGCGCTGTCGGACGCTTCAAGGGCATGCGTTTCGCGGGAGAGAACCCCGGTCAGGCCCGGATACAGATGTTTCTGGCCAGGGGCGGGGAAGAAATTTTTCCCTGTCTGGAACGGGCGGCCGAAATAGGACTTGCCGAAGCCGTGAAGGAATTCGACGAGATGGTGCGGCAGGTTTTGCATCGACCGCTTGACCGGGAAAGCGTGTTTCCCTGGGAACGTCTGGATGTAGGGGTTTCAAGGAAATTTCTGTATTCGGAGTGGACCAAATATAAGCACGGAATGATCACGCCTCCATGCCCCGAGTCCGGTTGCCGTGAGTGCGGGGTCTGCGGGATGGACCGCTTCCTGTCATTGCCGCACGGGAGTTAGGGCCAGACAGTGATCCTTGTAGAAAAAGCAGTTCCGCCCGTTGCGTTTGGCTTGGTAGAGGGCCTGGTCCGCTGAAAAGAGTCCCGAATCGATGTGCAGGTCGGTTTGCGGGCTGAATGTCGAAATGCCCAGACTCACCGTGATTCTGTCCGAAAGCGGTGAGCCCGGATAGGGGATGTTGGCCAGGAAAAGGGCCTGCTGAATTTTTTGAGCCACCCGCTCCGCCCCGCTGCGGTTGGTGCTGGGCAATACCACCACGAATTCTTCCCCGCCATATCTGGCCACGAAATCCTCCGGTCGCTTGAGCGTGACGTTCAAGGTTTGCGCGACGCTGCGCAAGGCCATGTCGCCTGCCTGATGACCGAAGCGATCGTTGAATCCCTTGAAAGAATCAATGTCGATCATGAGCACCGAGATCTGGTGGTTGCTGCGTTTGCAGCGGCTTTTCTCGGCTACGAGCACTTCCTGGAATTTGCGTCTGTTGGGTACGCCCGTCAGCGGGTCCTGCATGACCAGGTTTTCGAGCATCTCCTTGCGGATGCGCGTGGTCTGCAGGCGGGCAAAAAAAAGCGAAGAGAACAGGAATGTGGACACCAGGAGCAGCGCGTAGCCGGCCTTGGCCCACGAAGTCATCCACCAGGGCGGAGAGATGTTGACGCTTATGGACTCGGTGATAGGACTGTTGAAGCCGTCCTTGAGCTTGAACACGTAGCGCCCAGGTTGCAGATGCGCGTAGCTGACCGACGACTGCCCGCCTGAGTCGGTCCAGGCGGAATCCACGCCTTCGAGTTTGTAGACAAACCTGGGTGTGCTGAGGGGGCTGATTTCAGGGATGGCGAAGGAAAAAGTCAGAAAGTTCTGGAGATGGTCAAGTTCAAGAGCTTTGGGCATCCGTCCCAACGGGGTGGGGGGCACCTTGCGCTCGAAAATGCGCACATCGGATATTTTGGGCTGCGTGGGGGAGCTGGAGATGAGTTTTTGCGGATCAATGAGCAGTAATCCGTCGGAATGTCCGTAGACGAGCATCTGGCCAAGGATAACGGGAGCCGCAGTGATGCTGGAAGCAGGATGCCCCGCGCCGGTGGCCATCTCCTGCGCCTGGTTTGATCCGACCGGGAGATGATGGATTTTTGATTGGGTATGCATCCAGATGCCGCGCCCGTTGTCGTCCCAGAGCGACAGCACGCTTGGAATGGGCGCATTTTCAATCGTGCGCACGGGTGTGACCAGCCCTGATTTCAGGTCGTAGCGGAGCAACTGGCTCGTCGTCCCTATGAGCAGTTCTTCGGGGCCGGTCTTGAGCATGCATTTGACGTTTTGCGTCTTCCCCTCTTTTGCCGGTTCCGGCAGGGAATACTGGATGGTATGCCCGGAGCGGGTATCGATCCTGTGGATCGAGCTCAAATGCCCGACCCAGAGTTCAGCACCGGATTGCATGAGAAACGACCCTCCCGGCTGCGGGGAGAAGGACATCTCTTTGCGAACGCCTGGGTCGCCGGGGCTCCAGGAGTACAGCTCGGCAGTGTTGGAGACCCATACTCTTCCGTCGTTCATGGGTACGATGTGGTGGATGTAACTGTTCGGCAGCGAAGGATCGACGTCGTCGAAAACGAGCTGCGTAAGTTCCATTCTGCCGTCGGGGGTGATGCGCAGAAGAGTGTTCTGAGTGCCGCAGAGAAGGGAATTGTCGGAAGCCCAGGCAAGTGAACGGATTCTCGGCGTGTCGAGAAACGGTTCGATTTCAATACTGGTCGACAGGGAGAGTTGGTCCGGATCCAGCGGCAAGGAACGATACAGTCCGCCGTCCTTGAGCGCGACATAGATGCGGGAGTCCACAGGGCTCACCGTGCAGATGGCATTGGCATTGCGCAATGGCTCGCGTTGTCCCCTGATCCTGAGTTCGAGCAATTTGGCGCCGGGATAGGCCGGCCGGTGCAGCACCCCATGATTGTATGTCCCGATCCAAAGCGTCCCGGCCTTTGTTTCATTGATGCTTGCGATGTAGAGCGGTGTCTTGCCGCGTGAATCGGTTATGCGGAAGGGGTGGTAAAAGATTCTGCCCTGGCGGAAGGCGTGGCGGAATAGGCCCCGGGCGGTGGAAATCCAGACATCGCCGCTGCTGTCGGTGTAGAGATCGAGAATGCGCTCTTCAGTAATTTCGTTCACCGGAACGAGTTCCTGCTTGGAGGCGTGTGCCGGGAGGATCCACAAACCTTTTCCTGCGACGCCGACCCAGAGGTTGCCTGCGCCGTCAAAGGTGAGTTTTTTGGCCGAGTAGGGTGCGCCAGAAGGCAGAGGGATGGCCGTGGCCGGTCCTCTGGTGCCTGTCAACCGAAGCACGCCCTGGCCCGTGCCCAGCCACATGTCCCGCTGGGCATTTTCGGCGATATCGAAAACCGTCCAGGCCTTTTCCGGGTTCGGCGGAACAATCTCGACGCTCTCGAATTTATCGAAGGACGGCTCGTAACGATGCAGTCCCCCATTGCCGGTTCCTGCCCAGAGGAAGCCCTTCTGATCTTTGTGGAGGACGAAGACGGTCTCGGTGGAGAGTCCGGCTGGAGTTTCGCTTGTCGTGTACCAGCGGGGAGTTTTTGTCGCCAGGGAGTAGGCCAGCACGCCTGAATTGGTGCCCACCCACAGGATGTCATTGTCGTCTATGCGCATGTCTCGAACGTTCTTTCCCTGCAAGACATCATCAAGCACGGGACGGATCGACCGGCCGTCATACACGTGCAGCCCCCGGATGGAAGCCAGCCAGATGTAGCCCTGGGAATCCTGGGCGGTGGCGATGACGCTGTTGTGGCTGTTGCGTTCCAGGGAAATGTCCAACTTGCTGACATCAAGGGGGATGTCCTGGATGGCAAGGGCTTGTTGCGGAAGGAACAACAATATGAGTATAAAAATCAGGGTTCGCATGGAGTGCTTGATGTTTTGTAATACATCCTTCAAGTAGTACTTGGCGTTGGGTACTTACGGTTCAACAGGTGCGTGGCATTTGTCGGGAAAAAGAGCAACCATCATCTTTCAAAAAAAGCAGGGGAAAAAAAGGAGAGGCGCACTCTCTCTTTTTTTTCTGTTGTTCTTGCTGATTCAGGGCAGCGCCTGGGCGGAAAACTTCACGGACGGAGCTTTTTTGCCGGTACCCCAAGGCTCCATGCCGGGCGAAGGGCAGGACAATTCAAGTCCCGGAAACAATGGAACCGGCCCGGGCAATGCCACGACGGATATTTTCAACGGCTCGGCCGACCAGTTGCAAGATCTTCTGAACGATCAGGACGATCTGATTTATCAATTTGATCCGGTGAAAGTTCTGGGAGAGAGGCATCTGTCCGGCAAGGCGACGATCGGTGGAGACGAATTGCAATCCCTTCCTTCCCGCACGGGCTCCATCACCGAGGCCATCAAGGGCTTCTCCAACGTTCAGTTTTCCAACGAAGAGACCTCAAGCCTCACGGGCGGGGAAATACGTCCGCCTCGCATCTCCATCGCAGGAGCCAAACCCTACGAAAACAATTTTCTCATCGACGGCATGAGCGTCAGCAACACGCTCAATCCCAACGGACTGGATGCGGATGGGGACTCCATTGCCCCCAATGATCTGGACGTCAACGGTGCGGACCAGACAATTTTCTATGACAGCAGCCTCGTGGACACGGTGACTGTTTACTCCAACAACGTGCCAGCCAAGTACGGGCGCTTCGTGGGTGGCGTCGTGGATGCCAAATTGGTTGATCCGCGTCTGGATCGTTGGCACGCGGTCTTTTCGGGCGGCCATACCCGCAGTGAGTGGTTTGATCTGAGAGGAGTGGACGAAGAGTCGACGTCGTCCGCCAATCAGCCCCGTTTTCGATCCTACGCCTTGAGCGCCAGCGCGGACGGTCCTCTTTCGGGAAATACCGCTCTTTTGGTCGCGGCGTCGCAAAGGCGCTCGGTCATTCCCTTGAAGCGGGATAAGCCCGACGACTCCACGTATGATGATGATCAAAAGCGGAGCAGCGAGAATTTTTTCGCAAAACTGTTGGTCATTCCTGGGGCGGATTTGAAGCTGACCCTGGACGCGACATACGCTCCATATGCTGAGGAACGATGGAAGGCGGTATACGACGAAAGTGACTGGAAAACGCAGAACAAGGCGTACAGGTTGGCCGGCTCGGCGACTGTCGGTGGGTCATGGGGCGAGTTGACGGCCAAGGCGGCCTATTCGCAAAACGGGTACAGCAGGGATTCCAAGAACAATCTGCGTGAGACGTATTCCGGGACCGGGGTGCCCGACGAGGAAAAATATTTCAGGGGTGGACTTGGGGACGCCGAGGTCACCAACCGCGGCATCGACGCAGCTATTGATTTCGACCTTGCGGAGTTCGAGACCGGCGTTCTGGTGTGGCGGCTTTCCTCGGGCCTGGATCTGAGCAACGTGACCACGGACATATGGAACGAGGAGGCCCGTCTGGAACTCGTGACGATGCCCTCCAGCGGGAAATGGAACCGCGTCTTCACGACCTATCCCGAGAGCGATCAGACCAGGACCCTGAACACGCTGGGTTGGTACGGACAGGCAGAGGTCCAGTGGGGGCGATTCACGCTCACGCCCGGATTGCGCATCGATCATGACGATTTCTCCTTCAATACCGATGTCGCCACACGTCTCAAGATGGAGCTGGACACCATGGGGGACGGCGCGTTGCGGCTGGTGGCCGGGGTCAACAGGTACTATGGCGGGCAGCTGCGCGCCTACGCATTTGATAGGCATCGGCCGTCCCTGACAAGGATGATCAAGTACAATACAGATCCTGACAATTTGCCTCCCATCAAGGTAGGCACCGACAACAGCTACCAGGCCAAGGGCCTTGAGACTCCGTATTCCGACGAGCTCATGGGAGGGATTCTCGGGGACGTGGCGGGATTTGAGTATGGCCTGGAGTTCGTGCACCGGGATCACCGGGATCAGATCATCAGCAAGGCCAGGGAAAAGGGCGTTTATGAACTGACCAACGACGGCAAGAGTACATACGACGGCATTACCCTGTCCTTGATGCGATCCTTCGAGACTGGTCGGTTCGGAACCCATGCGCTCTCCCTGGGCGTGACCAAGTCCTGGTCCAAGACCTTCAACGGTGCCTTTGACAGCGAGATCGACGAGTACAAGGATGTCGACTACGATTACGACAGGGTCTACTTCGAAGGCGAACTCATTGATCGCAGCCAACTGCCTGCCAACGACTACAATTCCCCCGCGGTTGTCACGCTGTCCTGGCTGGGCAGTTTTTACGATGACAGGTTCAAGATCAATTGCGTCTCTCGCTGGCGCGATTCAACCACCGGCCTCATGAATGACCAGCGCACCGACGCTGAAACCCCTTTCGGCACCGTGGAAAGCAAGCCCACGACTCCAAGCTCCAAGTGGTTTGGCGAGGACGGGTTGTATCACGATGCCTACAAGGAGGGGATCATATCCGGAGGCTTGGTGACTGACGTTTCGCTGGAGCTTGATGTGGTCAAGGAGGAGTTGCTCACGATCAGCCTGCTGCTGGACATATTCAACGTGTTTGCTTCCGATGGACATACGGGAGTGTCCGAACTTGGTGGAGGGTCGAAACTTCCGCGCAGCGAATACGGGCGTGGCTACTACGCCGGCATTAGCTGCGAATTCTAGGCGACCGTTCAGAACGCGTTCTGGACTGCGTTGCTCCCCGATTTTGCAAGGCTCATGTAGTGGGCTACACATCGCCTTCCAAAATCGGCTCGCGCCTTGCCAGAACCCGTTCTGAACGGCCGCCTGGCGTTGAACCGTCCGCGGAGCAAGGAATTCGTCTGATGGGCTCTGTTCGGGTGCTGCGCATCCGGAACGCGTTCTGGACTGCGTTGCTCCCCGATTTTGCAAGGCTCATGTAGTGGGCTACACGTCGCCTTCCAAAATCGGCTCGCGCCTTGCCAGAACCCGTTCTGAACGGCCGCCTGGCGTTGAACCATCGTTGGATCAATGGCCCTATCCTGAGGGGCTTTTTTTTCAAGATGCACATCCGGAACGCGTTCTGGTACGCCGCCTAGACGCTGTACCTGCGGCGCAGTAGATGTTCCAGGCGTGCAGCGCCCATGGAGCAGGAGAAGGTCAGTGCGAAGTACAGAAGCGCCACGCAGGTCCAGACTTCCATGGTCAGGTAGGTCGTGGCCATGAGTTGCATGCCCTGGAAGGTCAGTTCCTGGATTGAGATGACCGAGACGATGGCCGAATCCTTGATCGTGGAGATGATCTGTCCGGCCAATGGAGGGATCATGTTGCGCACGGCCTGGGGCATGATGATGTAGACCATGAGCCCAAGGCGCGGGAACCCCTGCGCACGCCCCGCCTCCCATTGCCCGGCATCCACCGACCGAATCCCTCCGCGCACGATTTCAGCGACATATGCCCCTTCGTAGAGTCCAAGGGTGAAGGCCGCCGTGACAAAGGCGTCAACCTGGTCCAGGCGGCCGATCAACACTCCAGCCACGGCCTTGACTCCGTCCGGGGCCGTGCGCAGCGCGTCCTGCAGGCCGATGGCCGGGGCGATCTGGTCGGCCAGGAAAAAATAACACAGAAAAATGAGCACCAGGGGCGGCAGGTTGCGGCACAGCTCGACATAGGTGCTGCCCACAAGCCGCAGGTAAAGACTGGGGCTGGTGCGCGCCAGCCCGGCCCAGACGCCCAGAAACAGTGCTATGAGCGCGGACCAGCAGGTCAGGCGGATGGTGGTGAAGAGGCCCTGCAGCAGCAGGCCCGGGCGTCCGTCCCCGCGCACCAGGTACTGGCCGAGCACTCCCCACTCCCATGGTTTTCCGTTCTGGGCGCTGATGCGCCAGACAACGTACCCTGCGCAGCCTGCCAGGAAAATGAGCAGGACGGCGTCGAGTTTCGTCAGGGGTGACCTTGGGCCTCGTCCTGCCCGGAGTACGTTCCCCGGGGTCTGGCGCGTTGCGGGGCTCACTTGATCCGGGCTTCCCAGTCCATGGTCTTAAACCAGTATGCATATCTCTCGGCCAGCCAGCCCTCGGCTCCGGCCACCAGCACCCAGTTGTTCAGGAAGTTCAGGAAGTCGTGATCACCCTTGCGTATCGCGAAGCCGATGGGCTCCTTGGTGAATGTTTCACCCTGCAGCGGCAGATAGAGCTTGTCCTTGTTGCGAATGGCCTGCTGTTCAGGAAAGGGGGCCGATGCGACCATGGCGTGCGCCCTGCCGTTCAGGACTTCCTGCAGGGCCTGGGCCTCGTCGTCGAACATCCGCACGGTGGCCTTCGGCATGTGCTTCTTGGCCGCGGCAACGGAGGTGGCGCCGGTTTTCGCGGACAGGATAATCTCGGGCTTGTTGAAATCGTCCAGGGAGGACAGGTTCGGCGCCGCCTCGATACTCGCGACCAGGGACATGCCGGAGAATTCGTACGGGCTGCTGAAGTTGACCTTGAGATTGCGGGCCGGCTGGATGCCCATGCCGCCGATGATGACATCGAATTTGCCGGTCAAAAGGGCCGGGATGATGCCCGACCATTTGGTGGGCACAAACTCGATCTCTACGCCCATGTCCGCGGCCACGCGTCTTGCCACATCGATCTCGAAGCCGATGTATTCACCGTTTTTGTCCTTCATGGCCCAGGGCACGAACGTGTCGAAACCCACGCGCAGCACGCCTCTCTCCATGACCTGATCGAGCACTCCTTTTTCAGCGGCCGAGCTTTCCACGGGCACGAGGCTGGCGCAAAGACTGAGACACAGGATTAAAATCGCGGCTATTTTGTGCATGAATCCTCCAAATGTGGTGATGATGAGTGTTGTTCCAGTAGCCTGGCCAGCGACGACAGCGTGACCGTGAAGACAAGATAGATGGCCGCCACCACGGTCCAGATTTCGAAGCTCAGGAATGTCTCCGCGATGATGGCCTGGCCGTGCATGGTCAGGTCGTAGATGGCGATGGTCGAGACCAGGGCCGAGTCCTTGATCAGGGAAACACCCTGGCTGGTCAGGGGCGGAAGAACGTTGCGCAGGGCCTGGGGCAAAATGACCTGCATGTAGATGCTCGGTTTCTTCATGCCCAGGCTGAGCGCTCCTTCCCATTGTCCGCGCGGGATGGCCAGGATGCCTGCCCGGATGATTTCCGAGGCGTAGGCGCCCTCGAACAGGGCCAGCGCAAGCACCGCCGAGGACATCCTGCCCAGGTCAACGGCCGGAGCCAGGACAAAATAGATGAAGAAGATCTGGACCAAGAGCGGCGTGTTGCGGATCAGTTCCAGATATACCCGGGCCATGGCCTGGCCGACCACGGAGCCCGACAGTCGGAGCAGGGCGGTGCCCAGCGCGAGAACGGCCGCGCCGACAAGGCCGAGCCCCGAGACAAGCAGGGTGATGCCCGCGCCCTGCAGCAGGGGTCCGGGGCTGCCGTCCGGGAGCAGGATGAAGCGCGGGACCCTGTACCACTGCCAATTGTAGCCCATGCTCTCAGCGCCGCGCAATACGATCCACGCCACGCAGAACATGGTCAGGGCGTAGGCGGCGACGGAACATGCCGTGCCGCATCGACACCTCAGGGAATGGAATCTGGCTATCATGGCAGAGCCCGCGGCCCGGTTCGGGCCGCGGGAAGATGATTTATTGCGGGCGGATGGTCATGACGGGCACGGCCGATGTCTTGACGACTTTTTCGGCTACGGAGCCGAAAAGAAGGCGATTCAAGCCCTGGCGGCCATGAGTGGACATGATGATGATGTCCGCTTTTTCCGCCTGGGCCAGATTGACGATGGCTTCGGCCGCGTCTCCGCTGACCACCTTGCCCGTTGCACGGACATCGGAGAAATGCTTGTCCACGAATTCGGTCATGGTTTTTTCCGCCCCGGTGACGATGTCCCCGACAAGCTGCGGCAGCGAGGCGGCAGGCAGGTCGAAGATTTCATACTGGATCATCGACGGCGCGACATACACCACAAGGACATCGGCATCGAATTTGAGGGCGAATTCCCGGGCCGTCTTGGCGATGGCCGCACTGGATTCGGAAAAATCCACGGGACAGAGGATTTTGGAAAACATGCTCATTTCTCTACCTCCTGGCAGATGGTTGACTTGCCTATCAGGTCGATTTCATGGTTTAAAATTAGCACAGCTGGTAAACATTGCAAGGCCGGAAGCCGTGAATAATCGGATTGCGGATGATTCACGAAGGCGTCCAAAGATGTTCTGAAAGTATGCCTGAAATGGATTTTATCACTCGATCATGTCGAAACATTTGGACATTCTTTTTAACCTTCGAGAGACAAAGGTCAACGGGTTGTCGCCGAATTGACGGATTTTCGCATTCCCGCACGCTGGCGGGCCGAATTTTTCACGCTGATGTACGCCCTGTGTGTTTTTTTGGAGTCAGTGAACCAGTTGAAAGAATTGCGCTACACTTTGTCTTGAAAATGCGTTACCAAAACTTGAAAAAATGGATGCGAATATTCTTCAACGTCTTCACCACAGGGGGATTTCATGAAAAAATCAAGCGTGATCGTGCTGATCGTTCTGGCCTTCAGCCTCGTCATGGTCGGCGGTTGTTCCAAGAAAGTGAGCTCCACTCCCGCAGGGACCTCGGCCGCCGGTTCGAGCACGGAAACGGGCGGTTTGAGCGCCGAGCAGCTCGAAGCGCAGCGCCTGGCCGAGCTCAGACGTCAGGCCATCGACAAGATCGGTGCCGACCGGATCTATTTCGCCTTCGACAAAAGCGAGCTGACGGATCTGTCCCGTCAGGTTTTGGCTGAGAAGGCCGAGTTGTTGAAGGCCCATCCGTCCCTGTCCTTGCTTATCGAAGGGCACTGCGACGAGCGCGGCACCAACGAGTACAACATGGCTCTTGGCGAACGCCGGGCCAGGGCTGCCTATGAATATCTGGTCCTCATGGGGATCGAGTCCGGCCGGTTGACGATCATCAGCTACGGCGAAGAGTATCCGGCCGTACCCGGTTCCAACGAAGAGGCCTGGGCCAAGAACCGGCGCGACGAATTCAAGGCTTCGGTAAACTAGGCTCTTCGCTTCTTTCATCTTGAACTACTGAACGCAGAACACTATAACGCCGCTCATGTTCCTGTGCAAAATGGAACTTGAGCGGCGTTTTCGTTTGCGAGCTCGTGGTCGGAATATTTTTTTTGGCAATACCGTGCGCTCCGGTGATGTTTTCAAGGATTCAGTCCCGGTTTTCCGGATTGATTCGTGTTTCCGTGAAATCCGCGGTGAATTTCTGATCGCGGTCCGGGATGGCTTTTTGTCATTTGGGATTGAATTTTTACAACTGTCCATGGAGAGATTCGATTTGAGCTGTTGCAACCGTTCTTGTACCGCGTGTCTTCATGCCGGAGCAAAAAAGAGTCGACGCGTCGCGTCCATCCTGCTGATGGGCCTGTTTTTATTGGCGAGTCTCCCCGGAGCAACGGCCCTTGCCGAGGACCATCCGCTCTGGTTCAAGGACGGGCGACCAGTTGCTCAGGCGCTGGAGGCTGTAGCCATTCTGACGGATGCTGCCGAGGAGGGGCTCTCGCCCCGAAAATACGGTGCCACCGCTCTTGCTCAGGCGCTGGCGGCAACGCAGCGGGCCGAAGCGCTGTCGTCAGGGGTTATCATGCGCCTTGAGCAGGATTTGACGGACGCCATGCTCCGCTACTTCAACGACCTGCATTTCGGTCAGGTCGATCCCCGGCAAATTCAGGAAAATTTCACGCCCAATGCCCCCGACAGGTTTGATCCGGCGGCTCACCTGAGGAGGGCGGTGCACGGCATGCGTTTGCGCGAGGCCGTGGCCGAGGCCGCTCCGCAGGTGCCGCTTTATGACCGTCTGCGTCGAGCCCTGGCGCACTATCGCGGACTGGCGGCGGATCCGGTTTTCAGCAAACTGTGGCAGTCTGCGCTGCCTCCTCTGCCCAACGGCAAACTGGAAATCGGGCAGACCTATGCCGGGATGCCGCTGGTCACGCTGCGCCTCATCGCCCTTGGCGACCTGCCGCGTGAGACGATCGTGACCGAGCACTATGAAGGGCATATTGTGAAAGGCATCATGGATTTTCAGGTCCGCCATGGGTTGGAACCGGACGGCGTCATCGGGCGCAAGACGCTTGCGCAGCTTGAGATTGCCCCATCCGTCCGCGTGCGGCAGATCGAGCTGTCCATGGAGAGGCTGCGCTGGACTCCGCTCCTGCATGCGTCGCGTATGATCGCCGTGAATATTCCGGAGCACATCCTCGAAGCCTACGAGGTGGAGAACGGCACGATCGACGTCCAGACATCAATGCGAGTCATCATCGGCAGCGCACTGGACACGCGCACGCCGCTCTTTGACGGCCGGATGCGGTTCATCGAGTTCAGCCCCTACTGGAATGTCCCCCTGTCCATCGCCCGGTCCGAGGTCGTGCCCAAGATCTTGCGCGATCCAAGCTACTTCACGCGGCAGGGGTTTGAACTTGTCGCTGCCGACGGACGGATCATCACGACGTTATCCCTGGATGATTTGGACGCCGTGCGCAGAGGGCAGATGCGGATTCGCCAGCGGCCCGGGCCCAAAAATGCCCTGGGCGACATAAAATTCATATTTCCCAACAAAGACAGCATCTTTTTGCATCATACGCCGACCACGCATCTTTTCGAAAAACAACGGCGTGATTTGAGCCACGGTTGCATTCGCGTGGAAGACCCGGTAGGGCTGGCGAAATTTGTCCTGCAACACGATCAGGTCTGGGGCGAGGAGCGCATTCGCGAAGCGATGAGTTCAGGCGTTTCCACCACGCTTCGTTTGCGTGAACCCCCTCAGGTCGTGTTGGCCTACAACACGGTGCAGGTCAAAAACGATGGTCGCGTCCATTTTTTTCAGGACATATACGGCCAGGACAAACTTCTCGATCAGGCCTTGCGCAGGTCTGTTCAAGCCAGCCAATGATCAATACCGCATGAAACAATCACGTCGCCACTTTCTCTGCAGCATGGCCAATCTGGCCGTAGCCGGTGTCGCTCTGACCATCGCCCCTTCGGCCTTTGCGGCCAAGCCCGGGGCGCGCAGCCTGACCTTTGCGCATACGCACACGGGCGAGAAGCTGCACATCGTCTACTCCACCGGAAATCAGTATGTTCCAGGAGCCCTGAAAACGCTCAATCGGTTCCTGCGCGACCACTACACCGGACAGATCGGGCGGATGGACCCCAAACTTTTTGACCTTCTGTACAAGCTCAAGCTGACCCTGGGCAGCAATGAGCCCTTCGAGATCGTCTCCGGCTACAGATGTCCTGCCACCAACACGAAATTGCGCAGGAAAGGGGGCGGCGGTGTCGCCAAACGCAGCCTGCACATGGAAGGCAAGGCCCTCGACCTGCGCCTGGCGGACGTTTCCCTGGCCGATTTGCGCGATGCCGCCAAGGCTTCCCGCAAGGGAGGAGTGGGCTTCTACCCGAAGGACGGGTTTGTGCATGTCGATACCGGCGCGGTGCGCAGCTGGTAGAAAGGCCGCTTTTGCTTCGCGCGCATCTCATTTTTTGCAGCCAGTGAATAACTTAGCTGTCTCTTAAAAAAGATGGAGGCGTGGAGCGCTGACCAAGTGCCTCAAAAGAGAAAAGCCCCTTTCGGGGCTAGTCAAAAACAGTCTTCGTTGCATTTAGTGTCTCTTGCAACTTATCAGGCTTCAGCTCATCAATTTTCTTAAGAAAAATACGATTCTCACAGGTTACGATCCTGTCTACGCGGATCAATCCTGGGCGGACAGCAGCGTTTTTGGTGTCGTTGGGAGACAAGGGTACTGCGTATTGGGAACGGCTTGGCTGGGTGGTGAGCATGCAAACGATGCAGTCATTTCCAGGGAGTGAGCTGAGAACCAGAACTGGACGAACCTTTGCATTCTTGAGGTCTGTGAAGGGAAACGGCATGACGAAAATGTCTCCCCGTTTGATCATTTCTCGCCTGCTGCAAAATTCATCATGCACATTCGCGTCAGATCTTCCTCGGTATCTTCCTTCATGTCTTCCCACATCTCGTCGAGCATTTTGGATGAGATGTTTTCCATGAGTCCGGTGATGTGCTCTGATGTCGGCGAGATCGTTTCCGCGGCTTTGGCTTGTACGTAGGATTCTGCGAACTTCCCAACCATCGCAAGGGATTGGGCAAAGTTGAATCGTGTCTTAAAGGTGTTTCCTTCGACGTCGAGTGCCTGGGTGTAATATTTTCTCACGGCGTCCACGTCGTCTCGAATCGCACTGATCGCACCCATAACATAGATGTAGTTGATCCAGTCACTATCTTTCGACGAAGCTGCCAGCTTTTCAAGGCGTGACAAAGTGAATTCGTCAAACTTGTCGCTTTCGACTCTGGTTGCAAGCTCACCAAGTACCTTGGCGGCCTCGGATTCTTCGTGCGCGACGTGCTTTGCCATGTCCTACGGCTATAACACGATATGGCCAGAGTCAACGAACGGCGGAATATCTCAGGAGCTATGTCGTAGAAAAGGACTTGTCGCATATAGCTACAAGTCCTTTAAATTCATTGGTGCCCAGGGCGGGACTTGAACCCGCACGACCCGAAGGTCAAGGGATTTTAAATCCCTTTTATATGCTTACCTAGAAGTCACGGATAATCACGATTGTTTGACATTTTAGATTGTTATGTGTAAGTGAGCTTCACCGATGTTCACGAAATTTACCCATACTTCACGAGATTTCGGGGGACAGGTGGGGGACAAATTTTTAAGGGGGGGGAGAATGGGCTACGAGTGGAAAAAGACAAAGTATGAGGGGATCAGGTACCGCGAGCATCCGACACGCCAGCATGGTGTGCGTAAGGATCGTTATTATGTCCTTCGGCAACGTGTCAACGGGCGGCGAGTTGAAGAGGCCTTGGGGTGGGAATCTCAGGGTTTCAATTTGCAGAAAGTGCGCGAGATTCAGTCAGCTTTGCTCCTAGCTGCGAAGACTGGTAGTGGCCCACGGACACTGGCCGAAATGCGGGCCGCTGATGAACAGGCCCGCAAACGAGAAGAAGAAAATAAGGAGATTGAACGAAACAAGTCGATATCGATAAGCGACTACTGGGACACATATCTTGCCTTCGCAAAAACCAAAAAAGGTGAGTCTAGCTGGGAAAAGGAAGAATCGCACTATAGAAATTGGATTTCCCAAGTCCTGGGAGATGTGCCGATCCGAGAGCTTTATAGACTTGAACATTGGGATAAGTTGATGGCGGTCCTTGTAGATGCAAATTTAGCGCCAAGGACTCGTCAGTATGTGGCTTTTACACTCCGTCAATGCGTTGTTCATGCATATAAAAGGGGTATGGTTGACGCACCGCCGCCGCAGCTAAAGGATGTCGGGGCTGTGCTGAAGCCGAATAGCAATCAGCGGACTAGGGTTATTTCAACTGAAGAGTTTAAGCAGATCCTTAATAACTTGCGAGAAAAAGACGAATATGCGTATAGAATGACTGTTTTCGCAGCTATTACCTGTTGTAGAGCATCGCAAGCTTACGATCTTGAGTGGGGCGATATAGATTTTTCTGAGCGTACTGCGCTTGTAAAAGAAAAAGATCATACGAAAAGAAAAATATATCTTGGCGACAAGGTCATGGATATGCTGAGAGATATGGATAGAGTTGGAGATTATGTTTTTGTAAATGAATCTGGAGACAAATACAAACAAGCGCCAAAGTCATTTGCTAACGTAGTCAAGAAACTTGGTTTGAATAAAGGGCGTCGTCGTTTAAATAAGATAGTATTTCATTCACTCAGGCACACTGGAGCTACTAGGCTTGGCAAATTGATACCTTTGCGAGATTTAATGGATGTTATCGGTTGGAAAACAGCCACTATTGCTATGCGATATCAAAAAACTGAGAAGGAAATTCAAGATAAAGCGACGATTGAGCTGGAGAAAATGGTATTGAGCTAAGGATAAGGTTGAGTCGACGGGAGCTTGGTCAGTTGCGTGAAAAAACCTTCTAGACGATGAGGTCATCAGGTTTCTTGTAATCCGCCAGGAGGAGGGAGTTGATCGGGTCGACTAGAAGAGGCTGAGGGCGATTATCGACAACTGACCGTTTACACGAAATTTAAATGCCCAGAGTGTTGATGGGTTGTATTAAAAATCAAATTTTTTATCATCTTGAATGATGTTGTTATAATTATTTTTGAAATTATCTTCGGAAAGATGATTTTTGTATGAATCTTTCATGGGATTTGCAATTTGAAGTATTTGTCGCTCTATCTGCATTGCGTATAAAATATCAATAATATTTTTTATAGGGGTTTCTGGGTCACCTTTTTCAATTTTTTCAATTGTAGTGGGGCTTAATTCGGAAATTTCTGCTAATTTCTGGATTGATAGTTCTCTTCTTAATCTGGCAGATTTTAAGTTTTTTCCAACCTTCATAGAAAGAACTTCAGTCATGCTAAATGATTTTTTCATAGATGAAATATCCTCTAATAATATTTTCTTCAAATTAATACTTATTCGTGATAGAGTTTTTCATAATTGGGTGCGCCAAGCATGGCAAAAAATGGTAAATATCTCCATGTTTTTAACTCATGTCTTTTCACATAATATCTGGTTCTGCATAATCTGAACAAGCTTTTTATTATTTGTTTTGTTGTATAATTAAACCCTTTTGCACCTAAAAATAATTGTATAAATAATATTATCGTGTCTAAATTAGTTTCGTTAATTATAAATATTTTTTTCATGTCATCTGGGAGATCGTATATTTCGAAAAGAATAGTCTTTATAAGTTCTTCGCTTATTGTAGGTAATTCTATTTGTTTGAAATGCGCTTTTCCGCTGTTGTCAACATGTATAGTATATCCAGATTCGATAGCAATGTCGTAATCATTTTCTTTGAATGAAAAAGTAGAAAATGATCGTTGGCGGTCACATTCTACTGATTTTTCAACGTTTAACGGGCTATTGTGGTGGACAGGATAGCTGAAATAAAAATCTTTATATAAATCAGATTCGATTTTTAAGTAATCGGGAGTTGAGACAAGGTAAGAGTGTTTCATAAGTCACATCTCCTTTTTGGGGCTAGAAGTTAATCAAATCATGAACAATAATTTAGTAAATAAATATAACCCTTTAATTCAGTTGGTTGGTCGCCATTGAGGTTGATAAGTTTTTGAGGTTTGAGTACTCTGTGAGTGTTAGTTAGTTTTTAACTAATAGTCTTGAGCGAATTTGTCAAAAATAAATTAATTTAAAATTATCAAAATCTTGGACAAAATAGATGCCAGCTTCATTAGACAACTCTGAGCTTAGTAAAGAACAGGCTGCGGTAGGCTTGGATTCTCAAGGAAGGGCGTCCGCTGAAAATAATGATGCCGCCTCATTTGAGGTAATATTGTCCAGAATGCTTGCTGTAATCGGCGGGGAGCGTCCGGCAGATCTTGCGGGTGTCTTGGGTATCTCGCAGGCGTCAGTGTCAGGTGCCAAGAAAAGGAAAAATATCCCTGATAATTGGTTTTGGGCAATTTCAGATAAGTATGGGGTATCAGTCGACTGGCTTCGGAATGGTACAGGGGAAATTCCGGAGGGCGTTGGGTTTAATGTTAAGACTATGCCTGTTAAAAAGGTTAGGAATGAGAGAGTTGTTCAGAGCCAAGGGCGTATGTCTCGGACAAGATCTAGTTCTCAATCTTGTTCGATTGAAACGCATGGTGATGAAACAGATTTAGATATCGTTGAGCTTCTTGGGAAGGTTGTTGAGATTTTAAAATCGGAGAGCGTATATTCAGTTGCAATGGTTCATAATATACAAGCTTTTCACCAATCTATTCGTAACGATCGAGAAATAGATAGGTTGCGAAACAAGCTTGATCACAATAAGCATATATTAGAAATACAGGTAGATGATATTGTGAATGGGTTTAAGGTTTTTCAAGAGGAAAATGAGTTGTTCAAAAAGCAAAAAGTTGAAAATAATAAAAATGATTAACATTGAACGCGCCAAAAAAGTCATTGTGCACTGAGCCCGACCTGGACGGTCGTAGCGTTAGACCAAGGTGGTCGGTTGATCGGGGTTGCCGCCACGGAAGGGTCATAGATATGACGTCGAGTTGTCGGACGTTCCGGCTCCTTGAGGACTTGCAGTGTGGTTTCGTCCATGTTGGCGAGGGTCCGCTTGGCTATGTGACCTGGAAGAACGGATTCGCCGGGGTCTCGCTGAAGGGTAGGTGTTGATCTCGTCGATAATCAACGGTCTCGGGCCAAGCGGGACAGGGAATGTTGCACTTAGCCATTTGGCCATGGTTCTGGGCTATCTGCCCACGCAGTATGGCATCAAGGTCCGCTTCATGTCTGCGGCGTATCTGATGCTTTATCTGGAGAGCGCAAAACGTCAGGGCGCTACAAAGATTGCCTCAAATGGAGCGTCCTTGATCAGAGGAAAATTTTGTCCTCTTTGCGGTTCATCTTTTTGTTTTCATTGGTATGAAATGTCAAAAAATATCTGAAGTTATTTCTTTATATATGTTGGACTTGTCGCTAGGCAAAAATCTAGCATAATGATCTTTGACAGTTTGTTCGTCATCATTAATTGCCATTGCAGCAAGTGCATATGATCCAGTTTTTTTTATGACATGGGTTGCGATTATGTCGCGTAATGCATGCGGTCCATGCGGCTGCAAATTTTCAATTCCTGGATCAATTCTGTACTTATGATAACACATGTACTGTTTGGTAAAATTTTTTATCATTTTCGAAAACGATTTTTCTGAATATTGTTTGTTTTTATTTGTGACAATTAGATATTGATTTGTATTATTAAATAATATGTTTTTAACTGATGTGTAATTTTCAATGTCTTTGTATAGATTGTTAGTATTTGAAATTTCAGTATATGTTCTTTTTTTGTTTTTTACTCTGTTTGCAGGGACATCAATGTAGTACATATCGGCAATTTTAAAAAGTTGCTCGTTTTTTTCATTGTGTCCATCAGTCTGCATAATAGATCTTGTGTTTTTTGCTCGTAATGCTGTTTGAAGAATTATCATTAGGCTTAAATAGCCATTCATAAAATTAAAAAATTCTAATGGCCTTGTATCAATATATGAAATTCTACTCCTTACTTTGCAAAGTAAAGATAGGTATTCTTTGATCGGTTCGTCAGAATTTAATACTGGCTCAATTGGCTTAAAAGGGTCGCGTGATTTTTCTATGGAGCCGTTTCTGTCGATTTGTGTGCTTTTATACGTTGAATTAATTTGTTTTTTTAATTCTGTATAATACTTGCGTGTTTGTAGGCAAAATTTTTTCCAACCTTTTTCAGTGAGAATGTCGAATTCGCCCATATCAAACGTGGTCAGTGAAGATAGTTTTTGAATTAGAGTTTCATTAGCATAAAAATTTGTTTGATAAATAAATCCGTAATTTTCTCGCAATAGTCCGCACACAAGTACGAGGAATTGAATGTCATCGGAGCATATCTTTCCGCGTTTATTGATTTTAAACTGTATATATTTATAAACGAGATTTTTGTTTAAAAGTAAAGACAGGGAGTAGTCCTGTTTTTGAATCTTATCAGACTGCTCAAATTTGTCTATATATCCAAAAAAATATAAAATAGCGTCTTTATTTTTTTTGGAGGTGGCTGAATTCCATGACTTAAGTTTGCTGTAATTTATATCAGGGATTAACGACTCTTTAAATTCAATTAAGTTTAGCAGTTCATTTTTTAAGAGTGGTGATTGGTCAAGTTCTTTGTATTGGTATTGGTTTTTAGCGTTTTCTGCGCATTTTTTGCTAAATTCGTTGTCGGCGATAACAATGTTGTTCATAATCCATTTGCACACTTCGATTTTTTTTTCATCTGTAGCTGTTTTAAATTCGAAGTTTAGGTTTGATAAATACGGTTTGAGGATGGTGTATTTTTCAACATAATAATTGGGAAGATCTGATTTTTTGATATCCTCTGTGGTGTTTTTTTTTGGCAACTTGTTTAATAATGTATGCTTCGGTAAGTTATATGCTTTTTCAAGTTTCATGACAATTTCAGTATTTTTTGGCGTGTTGACACCTCGGATAATGTGTTTCGCATTTCCTTTTTTTATATTTGCAAGTTTTTCTACCTGGCGTATTGATAGGCCGCTTTCTTCGTGAATTTTCTTGATGGTTTCAGCAAAGCTATCGGGTAGATTTTTTGAGATAGCGTAGCTATCATAATATTCTTTAATTTTTAATGCAAATTTGATATATTTTTGTTTAGTTTCAATTTTTTTGTCATTGAATATGGTCTCTATGGCATATTTGTATTTTTTAAATTCTAAATTGAACAGATCGTCTATATAATCATCTTCTGATTTTTCAAAGTGTTTCATTATTGACTTGAATACAGTCATAATTCCATTATTTTTTGAGTAATCTCTCAAACTTGCTTTCTCTGCATATGATAAAAAATCACGTACGCATATTTTTGTGTATACATTGTTGAGAATTGGTTGGTTAGCTAAAATTTCTTTTCTTTGATTTATCATTTTTCTTGCAGTCATTGATTTTAGATATTTGACAGGCAATTTTGTTGCTTCTGCTATTTCATAGAGGTCGACAGTGTCGTTTCTCAATCCTGATTCGGGCAAGAATTTTATTTCTCTTAGGTAATTTTCTAAAATTGTTTTGTTTTCTTTGTTTGTCTTATTCATGTTTTAGATCCTCATGATTGATATCAAATAATCCATCGGAAAATGATTTTTTTTCTATTTTTTAAATAACTATCTGTAATATTGGTGATAAATAAAGAAGATATTTACTTGGTTATTTTCAGCTAGGCAGGTTTATATTTTTTTCCAAAATCAATTATTTTTTTACTAACTAGCTGATTTAATTTTCTAATAATTTAAAGAATTGCCTAATTAATTATTTTTTCTGTTGATATCACTTTTTCTGGCTTCTTTTATATGACTTTCGATGATGCTGTTTAAGTACTGATTCATGCTTGTTAGGTTTTTTTTAGCCAACATTTTTATTGATTCAATGTTTTCGTTGTTTGTTCTGAGTAGATATTTTTGTGTTTTCATATTTTGTCCCTCTTTAATTGATATCATCGGATTTTAATTTTTTTTTAAATTCACAAAAAAAAGCGGCTTGCGCCGCTTTTTTTTGTTGATTATATTTTTTTATGCGCATTCCGGACAAACTGACCAGTGATTCCACTGCAAACTGCCCACCTGTTCCGGCTGAAACTGACCAGGAAATCGGAGCGAAGCGACGCTG
>NZ_JADBGG010000033.1 GCF_014873765.1 Desulfomicrobium macestii
GGCAACAGGAGAGAGGCTTTCGAAACGCTGGACAAGCCGGCACTCCTGCCGCTGCCGTGCGCCCCTTACGTCTTTGCCGAGTGGAAGCAGGCCACTGTCAACATCGACTACCATGTCGAAGTAGACGGGCATTATTACTCCGTGCCGTGCAGCCTCATCAAAAAACGTATCGACGTCCGGATCACGGCCACCACCGTTGAATGCTTCCACAAGGGCCAACGTGTGGCTGCTCATCCCCGGTCCATGCAGAAAGGACGGCATACGACCGTCATGGAGCACATGCCCAAAAGTCACCAAGAGTACGCGGGCTGGACCCCGGAGCGCCTCGCGCAATGGGCGCTAACGCTCGGCCCCAATGTCTCTGCGTTGACGGAAGCCATCATGGGTTCACGCAAACACCCCGTACAGGGCTACAGATCCTGCCTGGGCGTCATCGGCCTGGCCAAGGAGCACGGTTCCGCACGCCTGGACGCGGCCTGTGAGCGGGCACTGCATTTGGGTGCCCTTTCCCAGAAAAGTCTCAAGTCCATCCTCAAGACCGGCCTGGACCGTCTGCCGTTGCCGCTCCACAACGCCGACCAGACTTCCATACCCCACGACAACGTGCGTGGCCCGGAATACTACCGCAAGGAGGCCTCATGCTAAGCCATCCAACCTCGCAGACTCTCAATGCCCTCGGCCTTGGCGGCATGGCCAAGGCTCTGGAGGAACAGCGGGCCATGCAGGGCATCGAAGAACTGTGCTTTGAAGAGCGCCTGGCGCTTCTCATCGACCGCGAAAAACTGCACCGCATGAACCGCCGTCTTACGACCCGGTTAAAGAAAGCAAAACTCAGGCACGCAGCCTGCTTCGAGGATATCGACCTTCACTCGCCAAGGGGGCTCGACAAGACCTTGGTCATGAGTCTGGGCTCCTGCTCCTGGGTCGGCAAAGGATACAACGTGCTCATCACCGGGGCGACGGGCGTAGGGAAGAGCTTCCTGGCCTGCGCCCTGGCTCACAAGGCCTGCCTGGAAGGCTTCGACGCCTTGTACATGCGCTTGCCTCGGCTCATGGAGGATCTACTGATCGCCAAGGCCGATGGCCGGTACGGAAAGCTCATGCGGTCCTTTGCTAAAACCCCTTTGCTCGTGATCGATGACTGGGGGTTGACCCCGATGACTCCGGCCACATGCAGGGAACTGCTTGAACTGCTCGAAGACCGCCACGGCAGGCACTCGACCATCGTCACCAGCCAACTGCCAGTGGCAGCCTGGCACGAGTACCTCGCTGATGCGACCGTGGCTGACGCTATCCTCGACCGCCTTGTACACAACGCCTACCAGCTCAACCTCAAAGGAGAATCCATGCGGAAGATGAAATCCATCATTGACCCCAACTGACCAGTTCCCATAGCGTCCCAAAACCAGCATCGCTTCGCTCCGATTCTCTGGTCAGTTTCAGCCGGAACGGGTGGGCGGTTTCCCGTGGAATCACTGGTCAGTTTGTCCGGAATGCGCAAACTCTTGTAATTTATGTTTGTTATTAGCCAGAAACTGTTCGAATCCAGTCCTGCATCCTGAGCCTTTTTCACTCAGTATGAGGCGGTGCTTCCTCAGTTGCTTCAAGTTGATAATTTCAGTAGGCGGCGATGTTTTGCTTGATTCGAACCATATTAGTGGAACTTCCATCAGTTTTTGCTTGTGCAGGTCCCGCGAAAATCTGCGTTTGGGTTCAAGACCAGTCACGCCGATGTCAAAGTTTCCTGCCAAAAGTCCGTTGAACACTTCTTCACATTTGGTGATGGAAAGAGTTAGCTTGGCTTGAGGGTAACAATCTCTAAAGGCTGATAATCCGATTGGAAGAAGTTGCTCACCAGCAATGCAGCAGGCTCCAATATGTAATTCTCTAAGATGGCCAGCGCTGTATTTTTCCATATCCTGGATGAGTGTTTGTTGAACTCTCATCAATGCTTCGGCATGCTGGCAAAGATTTTCTCCGGATTCTGTAAGCCGGATGCGGTCAGAATGGGCGCGTATGAAAAGTGATGTCTGGAAAAGCTGTTCAAGTTTCTGGATTTGGAGGCTGACAGCCGGTTGAGATAGAAATAGTGCTTCTGCGGCCTTGGTAAAGCTTTCGACCTCTGCAACCTTCAAAAAGACTTTCATGGAGAATAGACTTAAATCCATCTTTATTTTTTAACAGAGATCAGAATGTATGTCTACAGTGTCCCTCCAGAAATCATGTTCAATCAACTTTTCCAGACATTTTTGACATAAAACCTGTAGCTTTTGGGTATCCGAGTATTAAAATCGGAAACTTGTCGATGGCTGTCCATATAAAAATCCATAGCTACGAAACAACCTGCGGCGGAGAAGTGGGCTCTTTGATTATTTGCCTTGATGAGGGTCTCCGTGGCATTGTACGCAGTTCATTTTTGAAAGCACATTCACATTTTCCCCGTTTTCTCCGTGGCAAGAGTTGCAGCTGGTGGCGACTGACGACTGTGCATACAGAGGTTTGAATTTTTTATCGTAGTTGTCGTTCAATATCTGGATGGCATAGGCAACCGAATCTCCAGTCAAGCGAGCACAGCGTTCCTTGCGATCGGTGCAGGTGATTTGTTCTCCGGTTTTCATGCACCAGTTTGTGGAAGAAACATGACACAAAGGTGAACCACTTTTGCATGGCGGGATAATCTGGTCGCATTTGTTGATTCCGTACAGTTTTTCAACAGCATATTGGTTGCTTAAATCTGTAGGTAGCATTGTGTCGGAGTACCATGCAAAAAGTTCGTTAACCAACATATCCGCGGTTTTCTTGTCGCAGACCAGTGAAATGGCTGCTGCTGCACCGTTCAGTGCGCCGCACAGCATCCCCCATCCCACGCCGCCTCCATGCCCGTAGATCATCAACTCCGTCGGCAGGCTGTAATACGGTTCGCCTACTTCGGCTCGAAGCGCGGTAATTATTGGATGAAAACCGGCATATGAGCATCCCTTTCCGCTCCAGTAGCTGTCATGCCCGAGTTTGCGGCAAAATTCCGGATCAAGTTTGGCGTAAGGCCACGGCCATGCGTGGGGCTGCGCGGTTGCTGCAAACAACTTATGAGGTGCTATCGCCTGCAGTCCGGTAGCAGCCACGGCAGCACCTGCCGCCGCTGCAGTTCCGTATTTGAAGGATTGTCGTAAGAACTGTCTTCTGGATGTGATCGCGTTCATATCGTCCTCCTTTTTTGGATGATGTTAATTTTTTTAGCTTGTTCGCGAAGTAATACAAATTAAAAATTTTAATGAGCATATAGAGTTATAAACAAATTCAATGTCCTTATCTGATTGTCCGCTGTTCTGTTTATTGTAGATATCAAGCCCGTCCTGAAAATGCTAAAAAAGTCCATGGAGTATAAGGCTGTACAGGCCAAGCAATGAATCAAGAAATGTAGAGGAGCGCAGAGGAGGCGGATCAGAGAGGTGCCGGGGCAGATTTTGAATCTTGAATTTTACCAGATACTTTCCGCTTCATGGCCAGGCAAATTCAATCCAAATCAAGACAAGGGATTTCAGTTTGCACGCTGAAATCCCTTATTTTTTGGTGCGCTGTGCTTTTGCTTCATCGGCCAGAACCCGGCCATTCAGGATGAAGTCATTCGGTAACGGGCGTTTTTTTTGTTTACGTACGCATGGCCCGACCGGGACCTTATAAGTATGTATGACAAAAGAAGTAGTTGCCGTTGGTGCAACTTTTCTTGTAGCGGATGTGCGAAAAGAAATTGCATGCTTTGATGAATGTGAAGGTCAATGCTGGAACTGTCTTCCTGTGTCCGTTTGATGAAGATGAGAAATTTAATAATGGGCAGGAAAGTGTTCGAGCAGTGTTAATTAAAATTCAACTCGTAATATTTATTTCGATCATGTCGATTTTTATACAATATTTCTGAAAATTCATATTTCACACATTTTGAACAACTATTTCACAGAAGGGTTCTAAATGAGCTTCGTTATTACACACGAAAACGTCATGGACTGTCTTGTCATGGTCGCGAATGATGAAATCGAAATAAAAGATATCAGATTTTCGGATGATTTTGAAATTCATATCAAGATAAATGGCGAGCGATGGAATGGAAGTGTCAACTATTACGTCGCAAAATATATAGTTCAGCTTCAAAAAGATATTATAAAAATTCACAATAGCTTATTTCCTAGCGATAAAATGAGCATTAAAAGTCTTCGAAAAGTTGACAGGCAAATGCTTATTGATGTAAAAATACATGATGGATGCACAGAGATAAGGGCGAAATTAAGTCAAATTCTTGATGAAAGTATATCTAAAATTATTGATAAAGTAATGGAAAGGGTCACAGCAAAACAAATTTTAGCAGGTTTCATAACTGCTGCAGTATTATATGCAGGCAGCAATATCATAATTAATTGCACAAATCGTCATTACGACGCAAAAGAAACGATCGAGCGCCTCAAGTCCGAAGAAGTTGTGCAGCTTGAACAAATCAGGCTTGATAAAATCCGGGAAGTGAACGACGCGAACACACGGGAATTGCTGATAGGGCAGATAGGCGCCTCTCTCGAACTGGCCAGCAAGAATGCCGAGAGCTTCCGGTATTTACGCAATGCTCTTGACCCTGATGATACTATAACAGCGGCCCGGCATGGGAACACTGTCTCCGGCGACGATCTGAGGCTCTCTGGCAAGGACAGGCCCGAGCGAAGCGCTGTTTACGTCGACGGTTTTTACACTATAACCGGCATAGATATTAAATATAATCGGCTCACTTTTCTCGCAGAGAACGAACGTGCGATAAGCGCTTCAACGGAAATGCTCAGCGATCACGAGAAGTCCTCCATTCATGACATGCTCAAGAGCGGAGATATTGAAAAGGTATGCCCGACAATTGGGTTGCTCGTCACCGCCAAAACAAAGGGCGAAGACATTGAATCGTTGTCAGTTGTCGGACTTGCAGACACTCCACGACCAGGCCATGTTCCTTACTCTGAACTTGCCGGTGTGAAGAAGGTGGTTCAGAAGAAGTCTGCCGCATCTCTCCCCCTTTCGAAGTTGATGGGTGTTCCAGATTCATAGAAAACCCCTCGACTTGTGTCATTATCGACACGCCCGCACATGAGGAAAGAAAGAATAGAGGGAAAAAAGGGGGCACCCATCAAAAGGACCGAGGTCAAGAGAAATTACTCCCTCAGGCCAGAAAATCAGGTTTTCTCGCCTCGGACAAAACTACTTGATAATACTCCGAATTTCTTTGATTTATGCCTTTGTCTAAATATCAATTTTACGCTGTCGGCGTATTTCGCCGCACCAGTCACCCATCAAGATCAAGGCTGTCGGGGAAGCCCCACCGTCTTGCGACGGCCAGATATTCTTCGATTCCACGCCATGTCCTAAGTGTTATTACAGATCTCATGGTTGCAAACCAACCAGTTACTGGTTCATGCCCTGGAAGAATTTGCAGAACTTGACGCACACAACTGTCATCCGAAAAGCTGGAAGCGGTGGCTACCAATCAAAAAGCGGTGACCGGGTTCAGATCTTGAATCTTGAATTTTACCAAATACTCCCCACCTCCAGACCAGACCCGCTCACTCCAAAACAAAACAAGACAATGGATTTCAGTTTGCGCGCCGCAGTCCCTTTTTTCTTCGTGGAAATTTTCTGCTGACGAAAAATGTAAGATAAAGGTATGACGCGCAATATCGTCTTTGTCCGCGCTCTGTTCCCGCCGTCCCATTTTCCAAAGTTTTTCTTGCACCCCATGCCTCCTGTTCGACACGGGGCTTTCTTTTCCTCGCGTTTTCCCGAATGATGTACCTTTCGAGGAGGATGCATGGAGGTACGCAAAGTATACGTGGCACCGGACGGGGCGCGCATCGCCTACGGTCTGACCAGGGCCGGGGAGGCGCGGCGAACGCTGGTTCTGCTGCACGGCGTGGCCAGCAACATGACCCGGTGGTGGAGGTTTCTGGCCGAGACGCGCCTGGTCGATAGCTGGGACATCCTGCGCTTGGACCTGCGCGGGCACGGCGGCTCCGTGTGGCGGGGGAGGCTCGGCATGGGGGTGTGGTCCTCGGACCTGGCCGGGATTCTGCGTTCCGAGGGGGCCGGGCCGGCCGAGGTTGTCGGGCACTGCCTGGGCGCCAACCTGGCTCTGTGGTTCGCGCGGCTGGAACCAGCCCTCGTCTCCGGGCTGGTGCTCATCGAACCCATGTTCCGCGCCGCCATCACCGGCCGCATGAAACACATCCTGCACCTGCGCCCCATGCTGGCCGCCCTGACGCCGTCCCTCATGGCCCTGGCGTCCGCCGGCATTCACCGGAAAACCCTGCCGCCCCTGGATCTGGCAACCCTCGATCAGGCCGCCTACGCCTCCATGGCCGGCGGCTCCTTCCCCACGGATCGCTACGCCTCGCCCCTCCATGAGCTCCGAATCCTCCCCACCGTGGCCTACGTGCAGGACCTTCTGGCCGTGACGGGCCCGCTGCCTGATCTGTCGAAAATCACCACGCCGGCATTGTCCCTGCTGTCCAGCGGCGGCATGTTCGGCGACCCGGAGATCACCGTCAGATGCCTGGCCGAGCTTCCGGACTGCCGGGTTGAACATCTCGACTCCGTGCACTGGATTCCCACGGAGCAGCCCCGGGGCATGCGCGAGAGCATCGAGAGATGGTGCGGCAGGCACGGCTGAATAGAAAGAAACGGGGCGGGTATGCTTTGGACTGTTCTACCGCCAAGATCGCAGGACGCAATCGGGGTCATGAAAATGTCCGGGAAAGGGGGCCTGCCTTTGGCCTTCCTGTCGCCAAGACAGCAGGAAACACCGCAAAAGGTCAGCAGGTAATTTATACTGATGGAAATTGTACGATAAAGGTTTTGCGAGCAATCTCGTCTTTATCCGCGCCTTTCGGGTGGCGTCGGCTGCACGGTGTTGGACATCGGCTCACCGGCAATGCCCACGATTTCATCTCCAAGGGCATGCTGCCGGAAGCGATCGAGGCGGACAGTTGGCTGCTTGAACGGCTTTGCAGGCAAAGGCTAGAAATCCGCGGACCACTTGGCCGCTTCGTCGCCTTTCGGAGTGGCCAATGAGTTCGAAGATCGGCAGACACGGTTGCGCCCTTCGTCCTTGGCCCGGTACAACGCCTGATCCGCGCGGATCAGCACCTCTATCACGGAGGTGTCGGCGGGCAGCTTCTCCGCAACTCCGAAGCTCGCGGTGATGGAGAAGGATTTATTGGCGTTCTCCAGCCTCAGGCCCGCCAAACCCTTGCGCAGTTCCTCTGCCACCACGGCCGCTCCGTCCTGATCCGTGTCCGGCAGGAGCAAGAGGAACTCTTCCCCGCCGTAGCGGCAGAAGAGATCCGATTCGCGAAGCCTGGACATGATGAACTGGGCTGCGGAATTGAGGGTAATGTCCCCGGCGGTGTGCCCGTAAGTGTCGTTGATCATCTTGAAATGATCCAGGTCCATCATCACGCAGGAAAGGGGGGCGCCGCTTCGCTTCTCTCTTGCGAATTCCCGATGGGCGGCCGCTGTGAAGGCGCGGCGGTTCAAGGCTCCTGTGAGCATGTCCGTGCTTGCGGCCAGGGCCAGTTCCCGCCCCTGCCGGTTGAGCTTGAGCTGGCCGCGCACGAGGAGCACGCCCATGGTCGAGACGACGAACGCCATGGCAACCGACGCCCCGCCGTAGAGCAGAGCATGGCGGTACCAAGAGGTCAGGGCTGTATCCATGGGGATGGCGGCAAAGGCCTGCAGGGGAAAATGGCTGACCCGGGTTCTGCCCGCCACCATTTTCTGTCCCCGCATGTTTGAAACGTCGCCATATGTTTCGCTTTGTTCGCCGCTTTCCAAGTCCTTGTCTTGCGCGATCGCTGTAACGGTGTGGCCGATCAGTTCCTCCGCGCCGGGGGCAATGAGATTGATCAGACCGTCCAGGTTCGTGATCATGATGTTGGTGTCCTGCGGCATGTCGAGATCGTCGAAGATGCGCAGCAGGTGTTCCAGGGCGACCTTGATGGCCACGACATGTGTCAGCTCGCCCCGGTAGTCGCGCGCCCCCAGACTGATGTCGAAGCTCCATTCGTCGGACTGCCGCGGGTTGCGCTGCGGCGCACCCACGAACATCTCCTCGCCGCCGTTCTGGTGAGCCCGGATGTAGTCCGTGTCCAGGATGGCTGGCGGAACGTCCGGTCCGTTCCATGCCAGGACACGCCCTTGGGCGTCGGTAACCACCACGCCGTGGGCGTATGGTTCGCGTGCCCGGATGGTGTGGATGAGATTGTCCCATTGCTGTTTTTTTTCGCCAGGACGTACGTCGGAAAAAGTCTGAATGAGGGTGCCGATCTCTCTCAGGCGTCCTTCAAGATCGACCAGGACCATGCCGATTTCGGTGGCCACCAGGCTGGAGATGAAACGAGTGTTTTCGCGGGCCAGGGTGAGGGTCGTGTGGTAGTTGGTCACGGCCATGATGACGGACGAGACGATTACACCCAGCGTGAGACAACCTGCGGCCAGTAAGACCAGCACGGTCTGTCCCTTGGAGTCGTGGTTGTCGAGGTTTGCGTTCACGGAGAGCATCCTCCTCTGGGCGCTCGCGGAAATGGAGAAAGCATAGGCAACCGACAGGCCTATTTCGCGGCCTGCGCTATGATGGCCCGGCAAAATGCGGGCAGATCATCAGGCTTTCGCGCGGATATCTGATTCCGGTCCACGACAACTTCCTTGTCTACCCACGTAGCGCCGGCGTTTATCAGGTCATCCTTGATGCCGGGGGTGGACGTGCAGGTGAAGCCTTTCATGATCCCCGCGGAGATCGGAATCCATCCGCCGTGGCAGATGTGGGCGACTATTTTTCCGGCTTCGTGCATTTCGCGGGTGAGCTCCAGGACCTTTGGGTCGCGTCTGAGCTTGTCGGGGGCGAACCCGCCGGCAACGATCAGCAGGTCGAAGTCCCTGGCCTGTTGGTCCGCGATGGCGGCTGTGGATTTGAAGGGATACCCGTTTTTGCCTGTGTAGACGATTCCCGCCTCGGGCCCGGCCACGACCACTTCGGCGCCTTCTTCGATCAGGCGGTAATATGGGTAGAGAAGCTCCATGTCTTCAAAGATGTGATCCACAAACATCAGGACTTTCTGGCCTTTCAATTTCATCTTGAACTCCGGTTTGTTAACGGATGATGGGCTTGTAGGGGACAATTCAAATGTCCACATATGCCAATCTTGAGCCGTATGTCCATGTCGTGACTCGGGTTGAACCCCGCGACAAGAAAAGAGGGCACCCATGTATGGATTCGTTCCCTGTGTCAAAATGTTTTGAAGGGGGAAAAGGGGGGCGCGTTCGCCTTGGGCTTTTTTGCCGGCAAGAGACACTGTGTTTCACTGACGCGGCAGATCGCCGTTTTTCAACAGCCTGAGCCCCGGGCGGAGCGTCAGAAGGCAAGCAGTTCCTGACGCTCCTCGTCCCAGAGCTTGAGGCGGATGCACGCCAGGCTTTCCCTCAAGGTCAGGGGCTGTCTGGACTTCAGGGCGGGGAAGGCTTCGAAGCACTCCTTCAGGCGGTAATTCGGGATTCTGGGGCCCAGGTGGTGCACGTGGTGGTAGCCGATGTTGCCGGAAAACCAGCGCAGCACCGGCGGCAGGTCGTAGAAGGAACTGCCTTCCATGGCGGCGCGTACGGGGTCCCAGTCGTTCCTGCGCGCCCAGTAGACCCCTTCGAACTGATGCACCGCGCCCCTGTGCGGAAGAGGGAGGAGGTCTTGAATTTTGCGTAATTCATCAGTGAGTAAAATTTTTCGGGAAATGGATAAAAGTTTACGCTTAGTTGACAAAAGTTGACATGATTGGTATTTGCCCCGGTTATGAATAAGCGTCTCAATATCGAACTCATCAAGAAGGTCATGGATTCTCTGGGGCTCAACAACAGCCAGGTTTCCGAAAGGCTTGCCGTTTCCCGGACCATCGTGGGGGAGTGGCTGGCTGAGAAGAAGTTTCCAAGGCCTGATAAACTCGTGCGCCTTGGAATGTTGCTCAAACTACCGCATACCGATCTTGTCGTGGACGACGCACCTCTTGCGGCGGTAGTCAACTTTCGCAAGAAGTCACGCAGGGCCCTGACTGATACGCATTTTGCGGATGCCCTGAAAAAGGCGATGCTCCTTGATTTGATTGCCGACTACCTGCCGGAAGGTTCACTTGAGGTGCCGCCGGTCCTCAAGAATCCGTCAATGGAGTATGCATACATACAAAAGGCGGTGGCACTGGTCAGAGGTCTGGTTGGCAAGTCCTTGACGGATGTGATCAACTATTCCGATCTTGTCGAAATTATACATACGTACGACGTTGTTCCCGTGCCGGTTTTCTGGGGCGTGACTTCCTGCAGGGATAATGATGCCCATGGATTGCATATTGAATCACCGCGGAGCAAAAAAGAGTGGATATACATCAATCTTGACTCCTATCTTCTTGACTTCAAGTTTTGGGTCGCTCATGAAATAGGTCACATCATTACAAAATGCTCCTGTGATGAAGTTTTTTCCGAAAATTTCGCGGAACTTTTCGCCCAATCTTTTCTTTTTCCAGAAGAGATGGCTGCAAAAACATATACAAAACTTGTTGGACTCAATGCGAATCAGCTTGTCGTGGAAATGATTGCCCTCGCCGAAACTCTTTTTATCTCCCCGTATACGATATACAAATCCGTAAATTCATATGCAGTCGAAAACGGATTGGCTCAATTGGAAAAGCTGAACAGTTCGTATGTTGTGATTAAAAAATATGTAGAAAATAAGTCAACATTGATTGAAAAACTCCGAAATGATTCGGTGCATAGCTTCGCGCGAAAATACGACGAGTTTCTCTCTCCTGAAGAATATGTGTATTTGGCTGAGACTTATTTTAAAACGCCGATTTTTGATTCCCTGAAGAAATTTCTTGGTGAAACATCAAAGGGGGATGGATTTCTTCAATCTCTTTTTGACATTCAAGCAGTCGAAGCAAAAGAACTGCATTATTATCTGACCCACTGATATCAACATGGCGCAATCAAAGATTCTGGTTGATACGAATATATATTTGCGTTTCGCGCAGTCCATCCACCCGCTTCTTTTTCGTCCCTTTTGCCCTGACGAATTCACACTCTATATAACTCATTGCTTTCAAAGAGAATATGATAGGCAACCTCGGTTGAGGGAAAAGTTTTGCTGGGTGAATGAAGACATGTATTCCGAAAATAGATCTCAGCGAATCAACATATCAAGTTCTCAACAAAATGAGGCAGCTCTGGCCATTGGCTATATTTCCGACTACAGTCTGGCCCAGTCTTTAGGCGTTCAGGACGTCGACATAGACATTCTTGCCCACGCCCTTGCCTTGGATGTGCCCGTTGTCACGGATGACAGGGATATGACTCTGCTCGCCAACGTGTTCAGCATTGAAGTCTGGAACAGCCTGCAGCTTATGAAGGCAATGCTGGATTGCAATCATGTGTCGCAAAAAGACATTGATGCTTTGGTGAACTACATGGAATACATGGAAGACCTGCCTTGGCGCAGGTATGTCCAAGATTATGCCCGAATGTTCCCGCAATCAAAATTCAACACAAGGGGAGCAGCGTCAGATCTTGAATCTTGAATTTTATCAGATAAGATATCACTGCAAAAAGTCGTCATCCCCTTGAAAAAGGGGATCCATGCCTTTTTAACTATTTGAAAAGAATGGATTCCCGCCTTCGCGGGAATGACACTCAGGCTCTTTCGCGACTTTTTGCAGTGACGTCAGATAACCCCCGCCTCATGACCCGATCCGTTCACTCCAAAACAAGACAAGGGATTTCAGTTTAAAAGCTGAAATCCCTTGCTGTTTGCAGTTTTCGTGGTGGATTTATGGATGGCCTTCCACCTGTTGCCCGGCGAGAGGGCTAGAGTTTGTTGACTGGCAGTTTCACGAACTGCGTTCCTGCGATCTCCTGGCCGAACTGCCCGTTGCGCAGGTTGGCCTGAATGGAGGGCAGGAGCAGTGGGGGTACGGATTTGCCCGTGTCTTCACGCTGCCTCTGCCGGACAAAATCTTCCTTGCCGATGCCAAGATGCAGACGCACATTGAGCTTTTTCTGTTCGCCGATGGTGCACATGCACTGCGGACCGCGCCTGTTCTCCGGCGGGTAGTCGTGCCCTACGTAAACGCGGTAGTCGTCGGGCAGGGCAAAAAGACGGCGCGAGGAGTCGTAGGAATGCTCCGCGCTGCCACCGGGAAAATCGCATCTTCCAGAGCCCACGTCCGGCAGAAAGATGGTGTCGCCGACAAAGACGGCGTCGCCGATGACATAGGTCGTGTCCGCGGGGGTATGCCCGGGCGTATGTAGAATTTGGGCCTGCATGTCGCCCACAGTGAACTTTTCGTCGTTGTCAAAGAGATGGTCGAACTGGGACCCGTCCAGGCTTGTATCGTCCTGGGTCTGGAAGATGGGCACCCATGTGGCGATGATGGTCAGGATATGTTTGCTGATGGCGATTTTTCCGCCCAGCCGTTCTTTCAGATAATGGGCGGCGGTAAGATGGTCGGCATGGATATGCGTTTCCAGTATCCATTCCACGGCAAGCTGTTTTTCCTTGATGAAGTCGATGATGATATCCGCGGACCGTGTGCTGGAGGTGCAGGAAGGAAGATCAAAATTCAGCACGCTGTCTATTATGGCGCAACGCTTTTGTGCACCTGTCTCGGACCAGATCACATACGACCAGGTGGCCGTGTCCTCGTCAAAAAAAGCTCGTACTGTGGGCTTTTGCATGGCTTGTCTCCTTGTCGTCTATTTGCAGCCGCCGCCGGAACTGCCTTTGGGCTTGCCGCTGATTGGGCATACGCCGCCCGTGCAGCCGGTCTTGTTCCACGGTGCCCGCGTCAGCAGCATGGCCATGCCGCAGGTGTTGGTGATGCCGGCAAAGACAAGCCCGCCGCCCACGAAAATCGCTCCCCAGACAAAGCTGGCGGTCACGAAATATCCCAAAAGACCAAACAGCAGCACCAGGCTGCCGGCCGCTATGCGCACCTGCCTGTCCAGGGAGATGGGGCCGCCGATGTCGGGCGCGGAGTTTGCGCCGACCAGGGGCAGGCCCTCGCGTTCCCAGGCGTCGATACCGCCTTGCAGGACCTGCACATCACTGAAGCCCGCTTTGATGAATTTCTCTGCCGCCTTTCGGGCCCTGCTGCCGCTGGTGCAGAGAATGATGAGCGGGGTGTCCGGGAGAATGCCGTGCCGCATCGCAAAATCCTCTGGCGCCAGATCCGTCAGCGGCGCAAAGGCCAGCGAGCGGGCCGGGCGTTTGTTGGAAAATTCCGCCGACGTGCGCACATCGATGAAGATTGTTTGCTGGGCATCCGCCTTTGAAGCGGCGAGAGCCGAAATTTCCTGCAATCCCATAACGTCTCCTTTGTGGATATTCCTCCTGAGCACCGCGCGCCGCGCACTGCAACATCAGGTCGCTGCGTGATCAGGAATGAAAATATGGAACGAAACTATACGTACTTTCAACTGATGACAATTTGTCACCGCTTCAGGACTTTTTAGCGCCGATCTCTTCCACCCGGTCCTCGAACATCTTCCGGTGCAGGTCCATGTGCGCGAAATAATCGTGGATCAGGGCTTCCAGGGAGATGTCCTTGTCTTCGCGTCTCCAGACGTGATTCAGGGCGGCTGGATTCAAGTTTTCGATCAGGTGCAGGAGCAGGGCGTTGTAGGTTTTCCAGAGGGTGACCAGGGTGGAATAGTCGAATGAAGCGATTCTGGTCGCGTTTTTCCATTCCTCGGCGTCGTATTTCGGGAAGACAAGCACCGGCTCAAGTTGCAGGCGGACAAATCGCTGGTGGTTGTTGGACGCGGAATCGATCAGGTGGGCGATCATCTCCTTCAGGGTCCACTTGTCCGGGGCCAGGCGGATGTCTGCGAGGTCTGCGTTCCGGGTCATGAGGGTTTCGAAGGATTCAATGCGGGCTTTGCAGTCGATGCAGTCTATATTCATGGTCTCTCCTTGAGGTTGTGGCGAATTGTTCCCATAGCGCCTGATGAGCTGCGGACACAAGCGAAATGCCAGGGGCTTGGTTCTGGGTTCCTTCGCCGGATGGCGCTCCTTCCTTGCGCCAGGAGTCATCAACCAACATGAATTGAGGAATATTTGATGCGTGAATCTGGATGGGATGTTTTGTGCTTCGCGATTCGAAAAAAATCAGGCTTCGGGGGCTTGGAGGGAATCTGTTTTGGGCGGCCGGGGCGTTGATGGCTCGCGTTCCCGAAATCGGATGCTTGCGCAAAACGATCAGGAACGCGAGATGCTCAGATCTTGAAAATGCTCACCGATTTCTGCAGTTTTTCCGACAGATTCTGCAATGAGGCCGCACTTGCGTCCACCTCGGCGCTGCCATGCGAGACTTCGCTGATCCGCTCGTTGATTTTTGCTATTTCCTGCGCGATTTCGTTCGCCATCAGGGAACTCTGACTCACATTCCTCGTGACTTCCTGCAAGCCGCCAGCCGCCTGGTTCACGTTGTCGGCAATCTCCCTGGTCGCGAGTGCCTGCTGGTCCACCGCCACGGCAACGCCGTCGATCATCCCGCTGACGTTGCCGATCTCGTCCGTGATCTCCTTGATCTCTCCAACAGTCTCGACCGTGAGGGTTTGGATCGACCCGACGTTGTTCTTGATCTCCTCGGTCGCTCTGGCCGTCTGCTGGGCAAGTTCCTTGATTTCGTTGGCGACAACCGCGAAACCCCTTCCGGCTTCCCCGGCCCTGGCCGCCTCGATGGTCGCGTTCAGGGCCAGCAGATTTGTCTGTCCCGAGATGACGTTGATCGTCTCGACGATCTTTCCGATCTCAACGGCGGCGGAACTCAGGTTGGTCATGTTGTCGGAAGCCCGCTTGGCCCGGAAGACGGTTTTTGCGCTCGTTTCCCTGGTCTTGCCGGTGTTCGCGGCTATCTCGCTCATGGTGGAGTTCATCTCCTCCGCGGCGGAAGCGATCATTCCGATGTTTGTCGAAGACTGCTCCGCGGCGGCAGCCACCGACGAAATGTTAACGCCCATTTCTTCGGCCGCAGCGGCCACGCCGTGAGATTTTTCGCGCATGTCCGCCGCTCCCTCGAAAATTTTTCGTGAGACCACGGCGAGTTCACTGGAGGACGAGGCCAGCGCGCCAACGCCCCCGATCACGCTGCCCAGGGTTTCCTTGAGAGTGTCCAGCATGCGCCGAGTGGCCCGGAGCATTTTTCCGGTCTCATCACTGCCGCCTTCGGCGACTTGGCAGGTCAGATCGTTGTTGGCCATTGTCTCCACCACACCGACAACCTGCTGAATGGATCGCGTCACGCTGCGTCCGACACTGAAGACCATCAGCAGCGCCACGGCAGTCGTGATCAGTGCGATCAGGGAAATGATCCGAAACATCTCGGTGATGGTTGACTCCATCTGCAATGTTGCGGCGGCAAGCTTCTTGTCTTTCAATTCAATGAGGGCGGCCATGTATTCCCTGGATTCATTCGCCAAGGGCGTGGCCAGTTTCTGGTAGTCCGAAAAATGCGTGGCACGCATGTCCTGTCGCACATCCTTGAGATCCAGGCAAAACTGATACCCGTGATTCACAAAACTCATTGTCGTGCGCTCGGCGTTGTCGAGGATCACCTTCTCCTCATGATCCGTGATGTGCGACTTGAGGGAAGCATAGCTGTCTGTGATTTTTTTTATGACTTTCTCAAGACTCAGAATGTCCTTTTCAATGTTGCTGCCGAGCATCATGTTGCGTGTTAGGCGACTTACGTAATTTACATCCCGGTTTATTTCCAGAACATTGATTTTTCCGCCGGTGTCTCGAAGTACAACATCGGTGTATATTGATTTTATGGCGAATACTTCATAAAGACTGACGCCTGTCAGGCATCCAATCGCCAGAAAAAAAACAATACCGATTCCATACATTTTAAATTTTATAGACATTCAGGCTCCTATGGTGTTTTGCGATGTACCCGTGCTTCGGACCGAGCGGGATAGTGCAAAGGATGAGCGATCGTCAAGGGTGGCGGGCGCCCCGTGGCCCCGTTCCAGTTCGATGGGGGGCGTGCCTCTTCGGACAGGGCATGAGGCCCGGGCCGCGCCTTGATTGAAATCCGCACCTTCGTCCGGGAGACCCTCATGGCTACGCCTTTGCGCATCGAACGCCCCGACGCATGGCGCCACTTCGTGGTACGCGGCGAAAGAGTTTGGCAAGGCGCGTGTTTTCATCGTATCTGATGGCTGCAGTCGGCTTCAAGGATCATGAAGTTGGCAGGGAGGGTATGATGGATCGTCGTCGTTTTCTGAATTTTCCATTCTGAGACCCGGCCCCGAAAGAGGATCTTGGAAAAATCGCGCGAGGCTTTTTTTGACGGATTGGGTGTGTTCAGGCTGCGTCATAATATTCTGATATACTTAATTATCTGGACACAAGGGTCGAGGTTTGCTAGTGGTTTCTACCCATGCGAACCGTAATTCTCTCAGTAATACTACTTACTTTTTGGTCCTCATCAGTACTTGCCGAACACAAACGACTTGAGAAGGAATACCAGCAAGACTGGTGTGCCGAAGCACGCGGGCAGGCCGAGATCCGCCTTGCCGATGGGACCAGGGCCGATTGCATCACCCGCACTCATGCCATCGAGTTCGACTTCGGACGCAAGTGGGCGGAGTCCATAGGCCAGGCCCTGTATTACTCCATGCAGACCGGAAAGCGGGCAGGGGTCGTACTGATTCTGGAACGGATCGAGGACAGGAAGTTCTGGATTCGGCTGAATTCGATCATCGAGTTTCAGAAACTCCCGATTGACACCTGGAAGATCGAGAATTTTCAGATCCCATAACGATTGTCATCTCCCGCCGACGCATGTAGCCCTTGATGCCAAACATCAGGAGCAACCATGAGCGCACTCTTTTCCCCCATTTCTCTTGGCAATCTCTCTTTGCGGAACCGCATCGTCATCGCCCCCCATGTGCCAGTATTCCGCACAGGACGGGCTGCCGACCGACTGGCACCTGATTCACCTTGGGCAGCTTGCCCTGTCCGGGGCCGGACTGCTGATCGTCGAAGCCACCGCCGTCGAACCGGCCGGGCGCATCTCGCCCCAGGATCTCGGGCTGTGGTCCGATGAGACCGAGGCGGCCCTGACTTCGCTGCGCAGGACTCTGCGGGACCATTCTTCCATGCCCGTGGCCATCCAGCTGGCCCATGCCGGTCGCAAGGGGTCCACGGCGCGGCCCTGGGACGGGGGCGCGTCCGTATCGTTCGGACGCGGCGGCTGGACTACGTCCTCGGCCTCGGCGCTGCCCTTCGAACCCGAGGACGCCCCGCCCGTGGAGATGGACGCAAACGGCATCGCGCGGGTGGTCAAAGCCTTTCGCCGGGCGGCGGAGCGCGCCCTGAACTGCGGCTTCGACTGCGTGGAACTGCACTGCGCCCACGGTTACCTCATGCACCAGTTCCTGTCCCCGTTGTCCAACCAGCGCCTGGACGAGTACGGCGGCAGCCTGGAAAACAGGATGCGCCTGCCTCTCAAGGTCTTCCGCGAAATCCGCGCCGCGCTGCCGCTGGGCTTTCCGCTCGGAGTACGCATCTCGGCGACGGACTGGGTCGAGGGCGGCTGGGACCTTGAGCAGAGCACGGTCTTTGCCGCGCGTCTGAAGGAGCTTGGTTGCGACTACATCCACGTCTCCAGCGGCGGCCTGTCCCCCATGCAGAAAATCAAGCCGGGACCTGGCTATCAGGTGCCCTTTGCGGCGCATATCAAACGCGAAACCGGCATGACCACCATCGCGGTGGGCCTGATCACCCAGCCCAGGCAGGCCGAGGAGATCATCGCCTCCGGCCAGGCCGACCTGACGGCCCTGGGCCGGGGCATGCTCTACAATCCTCGCTGGCCCTGGCACGCGGCCGCTGAACTGGGCGCCTGCGTGGATGCGCCGCCACAATATCTTCGCTGCGAGCCCCACGGCGTGAAGGACCTCTTCAGGAAGAGCTGACCATCCGGGCAACGCCGCGTGAAAAGGTCGGCAACGTCCTGCGGGTCGATGCTCTTTTTGCCTGGATCTCGCAGGTGGGATGCCAGCGAATCCGCGCCTGCCTTTTGAAGAATTCGCGGCCCTGATGGCGGGGTTGTTTTTCGGGACGAAGTGATTGCGTCACTGCAAAAAGTCGCCATCCTCTTGAGAAAGGGGATGGCGACTTTTTAACTATCTGAGAAGAATGGATTTATGCATTCGCGGGAATGACGATCAGGTTCTTTTGCGACTTTTTGCAGTGTCGTCGGTTGCGGCCTTTCCGTGGCACGTCGGATCAGTCCTTGTGCATCCGGGTTTTGAACCGATTCGTTTCGCTCACGATTCAGGATTTTCTTCCTGTTTTTTCCATCCAAAATCGTTGTGATACACCATCAGCTTCGTCATGCCGCCATCCACCGTGATGTTCTGGCCCGTAATGAAGCCGCTTTTCTCATCACACAAAAACATGACCGCATGGACGATGTCTGAAGGAACGCCCACACGGCCGGCAGGGTGCTGCTCCGCGTCCGGGCCATCGAAGCGGGTGCCGGTAGTGTCGATCCAGCCCGGCGAGATTGAGTTGACCCGCGCCTTGCCTGCCAGGGTGATGGCCATGGCATGGGTCAGCGCGGTGATGCCCCCCTTGGCCGCCGTGTAGCTTTCGGTATCGGCCTGGCTCATCAGATGCCGGGTCGATGAGATGTTCACGATGCTTGCCGAAGGGTTGAAGTGATCCATGAACAATTGGGTCAAAAGAAACGGGGCCGAGATTCCGACACGCAACACGTAATTGAAATCCTCATGGGAGCAGGTCTTGAGGCCGCCCCGGGACAGGCACGCATTGTTGATGAGATAGTCGATGGCGCCATGCTGGGCGATTACCTTTGACGCAAAGGCTCGCAAGGCCTGTTCATCGGCAATGTCACCGACGAAATAGTCGTTATCCTGCACATCGATATTGCAGACGGCAACTCCCTGCCCGGCGAAAGCGTCACAGATCGCCTTGCCGATGCCCTGCGCACCGCCCGTAACCACCGCGACTTTCTGTTTCATCATGACAAGATCTCCTTGCTCTGTTTTCATCCCCGAAGAGCGGGGGGACATGGCCATGAATCCTGAATGATTTGCCGGTGCGCTGCAACCGCAATGCATCCGGCCTTGAGCGCGTCGCGTGGTGAAAGGGCAGAGCTATACTTTTTTGACGAATTCGGACTTGAGCTTCATGGCGCCGATGCCGTCGATCCTGCAATCGATATCGTGATCGCCGTCCACGAGCCTGATGTTCTTGACTTTCGTGCCTACTTTCACCGTGACGGACGAGCCCTTGACCTTAAGGTCCTTGATGACCGTGACCGTGTCGCCGTTCTGGAGCGGCTTGCCGTTGGCATCCTTGATGATCCTGTCATCGGTTCCATCGCCGGCAGCGGCGTCCTTGGACCACTCGTGGCCGCATTCCGGGCAGACGTAAGCCATGCCGTCATCGTATGTATATTCGGAGCCGCACTTGGGGCATATGGGCAGATCGCTCATTTTGGTATCCTCGGGCTGGTTGGGGTTGCGCGCGAAATCGCCGTGATTGCAAACAGCTGAACCCGCTAGCCGCTTGAAGCTGCCAAGGTCAATGCGAAATACTGGACTCGAAGGGTGGGGACATAAAAACCGGAATCCGCCAATATCAACGCCTGGCCGGTGCAATGCACTGTCCGGTATGGGATGTGCTTCTTTAATCCTTGCCGTGGGACCGACGCTGTGCGAACACCTCCCGGGCGGCGAAAAGTCCGTTCATTTTCTTCGAGGAGTCGAGCGTGTACCAACGGTTACTGAACATCTTCATGGCAACCCGAAATCCCCAGTTGGAAACATTTCTCAGGGGTGTTTCGCCACAGGAAGGGTTTTCCCACCAGTTTATCGGCAGACCCGATATCGCTGAAGCCGACATCAAGGGCTGCGCCGTCATCATCCTCGATTTCGATGTCGTTGCGTCTGAGTGCGTGGCAAGAATTCATGACGCCAAGGATGAACATGCCGTGATGATCGGCTGTTTTGACGCCGGGAGTTTTCCGGTTCTTGCGGAGTGGCACCACCTTTTCGATCAGGTCTGGACCAGGCCTTTTGGCGAAGATAGGATTCAGGCCTCGTTTTCGGGTATTCTAAGGCGTCTCAAGGAGCGCGAGGACGCGCTGCTGAACCGGAAATACCTGGACACCTTGATAGACAGCCTGCCGGAACTGATCTGGTTCAAGGATGCCCGGGGCGCCCACCTGAAGGTCAACAGCAGTTTCTGCCGGACTGTGAACAAAACCAAGAAGCAAATTGAGGGCCGAGGGCATTATTATATCTGGGACATTGAACCTGATGAATATGCCCAGGGAGAATATATTTGTCTGGAATCCGAAGAGATCGTTCTCAACAAGAAGGAAACCTGCCTCTTTGACGAAACAGTGAAATGCGGCGGCGAACTGCGCAAGTTCAAAACCTACAAGTCTCCCATTTTTGATACGGATGGAGAAGTAATCGGCACAACGGGTTTTGCGCACGATGTGACTGATCTTCAGAACCTGATGATTGAATTGAATATTTTGATCGAGAGTCTTCCTTTTGCAATAATGGTAACAGACAAGGAGAATAAAGTTACCATTGTCAATCAAAAGTTCATCGATATATTTGTTCTGGATCGATCAGAGCTGATTGGAAAAAGTGTTGATTCATTTCTCAATGAAACAGGAAATTATACGCGTAGTAAAAGATGGATCATAGAGCAGGACGAAGATGATACATTGCTTATTTCCAAAAGCAGAATTCTCAAAGTTCACGATGAAAATCTTCTGGATATATTCGGCGTGCTGGCTGGCCATATCTACCTTTTTGTGGATATCACTCTTGAATATCATCACAAAAACAAGCTGCTTTCGGATGCAAACACAGATTATCTGACCAAGTTGAACAACAGGCGCAGCCTCCAGGATTTCATGAGGAAAACACCGCCTCAGCCGCACACGGCGCTCTTTCTCGCCGATCTGGACAACTTCAAGGAAGTCAACGATCTGTACGGACACGAAGAAGGGGATAAGGTGCTTGTAGCCTTTGCAGGCATGCTTCTGCAGATTTTTCCGGCTGAAAACCTGTTCCGTCTCGGTGGAGATGAATTCGCGATACTTCTGCACAATGTGGACGATTCCAATATGCCGAGACAATGCGCTGAGCAAATTCTGGCGGGATTTGCAGAAAAAGTCGCCTGCAAGTTTCCCCATACCAATATTTCGGTCAGCATCGGCATTGCCATGGATGATGAAAAAGCTGAAAATTTTGGTGAATTGTTCAAAAAAGCGGACATGGCTCTTTACGAATCAAAAAAAGCGGGAAAAAATGTGTGCAAGTTCTGGAACAGATAGTTCCTTGAATCTGCATGTTGTCGCTTGATTATTGAAAATTACTCTCCGGTTCAGACTTTTCCCATGCTGCCGAAAAAATCATTCCGGAGAACCGGGGCCAGCCCATCCCTTGCCCTCAACTGAAATCGAAGACCGTTCAGAAACGAACTATCAATTCCTCCGCGCGATCTGCGTCCCCTCGAACAGTCCCTGAAAGAAGTTGGCCGCGTTCACGCCCAGCGATCTTATCCTGTATCCGCCTTCCTGCACCACCACCGTATGCCTGCCCAGGGCGCCGATGAGCCGTCCATTGCGGAAGAAATCCCTGGCCTGCAGACGCCACGTGCCCGTCGGGTCTCCCTTGGCCGGGTCGAGCCCGAGGCCCACGATGACGAAAGCCGGATCGAAATCGGCCATGACCTTCAGCGCCTGGCGCAAGGTTTCGGCGTATCTCTCACCGTCGACCTCTTCCGGGAGGGGGTAGTTGCGGTTGTATCCAAGACCCGCTCCCTCCCCGCGCTCCTCCGCGAATCCGCTGAAATACGGATAGGCGAATCTCGGATGGCCGTGAATGGACAGGGTCAGCACGTCGCTGCGTTCGTAGAAGATGTTCTGGGTGCCGTTGCCGTGGTGGTAGTCCACGTCGAGCACGGCGACACGCCCGTGAGCGCTGAGCCGGTGGGCGACCACGGCCGACGTGTTGAAATAGCAGAACCCTCCGAAGGCCCGGCGTTCGGCGTGGTGTCCCGGAGGGCGGACCAGGGCGTAGGCCAGGCGGCGTCCGGCCAGCAGTTCCTCGGCCGCGGTCAGCCCGCAGTCCACGGCCCCGCGCGCTGCTGCATAGGCGTTGCCGTTCAGGGGCGTGAAGGTGTCGATGCAGTAGTAGCCCGCACGCACGGCCAGTTCCCGGGGCGGGCGGGCGGCGTTTCTGATGGGGAAGACATAGGGATAGACGGATTTTTTCTCGGGGAGGTTCGCGCAGACCGTTCTGAGGTAGGACACGAACTGCCGGTCGTGGACCTGGGTGATGTGCCGCTCGGCGAAATGCCGGGGTTGCCTGCGCAGGAAGAGGCCCGTCTTCTCGATTTCTTTCAGGATGGACTTCATGCGCACCGGAGATTCGACATAGCCGCGTTCGCGGATGTGATGGATGGCGTGGTTCTCGTTGCAGATCAGGGCGATCCTGCGGTCGGCGCTGATGCCCGGAACCCTTGGGGGCGCGGTTTCCCTGACATAGCGGGGCTCGCGCAGGGCCAGATTTCCGGCCGGGATGGAATCAAGGACCATCTTCACATACTCCGGCGAGCATTTCTCCTTGTATTTGCGTTCCAGCACGGCGCGCACCACGTGGCGAACCCGCTCACGCGAGAGGCGCAAGGGTTTGTCCAGGGGATCGGCCACCAGGTAGGGCGCGCAGTCGTCCTCGGCGGAGAGGGGCGTCTCGTAGGCCGTGTTGATGACGGGCCGCGCCCCATAGCGCTCGTAGAAACGCAGCCTGGCGACGTTCTCGCGCAGCAGTTCCGGATCTTGGCACAGGGCCGGATCGTCGGGCAGGCATTCGAAGAAGAGGGCCGTGTCGCCAAGGGCCTTGGCCTCCTCGCGAACCCGTTCATACAGGGCCGAGCCCACCCCGTGGCCGCCGTGGCGCAGGCTGACCGAGAGATAGTCGAGATAGCAGAAGCGCAGGTCCGAAAAGTGGCACAGCAGGGCGAATCCCTGTACCAACCTGCGTTGTCCCTCGGCCACGAAGACGATGGTCCGGTATCCCTTGCCAAGGGGGTTCTTGAGGGTGGCGGGAAGATTCGCGACCTCCTCGGCGGCGATGAGCGGAAAACGTTCGGCCAGGATGGTCTGCACCTGCTCGACGCTCTGGGCGTCGACGGGCACGGTGGTGTCGTAAATGGGGCGGATGCTGAACATGAAGAGCCTCGTTTCGGCTGATGCCGGGACCTGTATCCGAATGGAATTTTATTGCCGGTCGGGACAATACGGCGGCGAGGGCGAATGGTAAATCGCATTTAATGATCGTTTCGAAAAATAAGTGCATCTCAGCTTCCGCGCAATCATAGGGCCAGGAATGAAATTCAGGCAAGCTCGCCGGTTTTTTCGGTGTCCTTCCCTCCAGAATTTCGCATGGATAGTGCTTGCTGGATGGCTTTGGGAAATATTAAGCGGAACTGGTTGGCTGAGGGAAGAGATGGGCGGAACAACCCTGGATCGGGATGCGTCCCTGCAGCGTTCCAACTTCATGCTTTTTTAAGGATAAAAATGAGTTTTTCAGCAAGCAGCGCATCGCGCACGCAGCGTCATGGCCGCAACATGTTTCTCCTGCTTGCCGTGCTGCTTCTGTGCGCTTGCGGCAATGGGTATTATCGCGGCCCGGTTTCGGAGCATTTCGACGGGAGCAAATTCGACAATCCCTGGGAGCCGATGCCCAACCGGTTCGGGGATTTTCTGAAGTGGCGCCTGACCGCCGAGCGTGGCTACTGGCCGGAGCATGTGCCGGTTGAACAGACGCTGCCTCCTGCGCGGGTCATGGGGGAGGAGTTGCGGGTGACCTATGTCGGCCACGCCACGGTGCTCTTGCAGACCCAGGGGGTGAACATCCTGACCGATCCGATCTGGTCCGAGCGGGCCAGTCCGCTGGGCTTCGCGGGCCCAAGGCGTGTGGCCGCGCCCGGGGTGAGGTTTGAGGACCTGCCGCCCATCGACCTGGTGCTGATCAGCCACAACCACTACGATCATCTGGACCTGCCGACCCTTGAACGCCTGCACCGGGCCTTTAATCCGCTCGTGCTCACCCCGCTTGGCAATGATGCCATCATAAGGTCCGCCATCCCGGACATGCGGCTTTCGAGCCTGGATTGGGGCCAGGACTTCGTGTTCGGCAAGGAGATGCGATTCGTGCTTGAGCCCATGCAGCACTGGTCGGCCCGGGGGCTTTTCGATCGCCTCGACGCCCTGTGGGGGGCTTTTGTCATCGATGCACCGGGCGGGGCCATCTACTTTCTGGCCGACGCTGGCTATGCACGGCACTTGTCCGAGGATTTCATGGCAAAGTACGGCACGCCGCGTTTCAGTCTGCTACCGGTCGGGGCGTACGAACCGGAATGGTTCATGCGCTATGCCCACATGGACCCCGACGAAGCGGTGCAGACTTTCCTCGACCTTGGGCAGGGGCGGGCCATGGGCACCCAGCACGAGGTCTTTCCCATGGCTGACGAAGCCTATGCGGCCCCTCGCCGGGAGATTTTGGAGGCCTTGCAGTCCAGGGGCATGGACGAATCGCTCTTCATGCTCCCAAAAGTAGGGGAGTGGTTCACGGTCCCACCGCGCTGAAATTTTGCACCATGCGAGGGCTCACCGGCTATATTTTGAAACTTTTTTTCATACTTATTTCTCTGTAGGTTATTTTCAGCTTGCACCTACTGACCTTCCTTGATAATTCGATCGATCTTTAATCGATTGGCTCGATTTTCTTTCAGCAAATCGCATTCTTACGGAGGATTTTATGCGCATATTCGTTTTGCTTGCAGCAAGTCTGCTTTTCGCCCAGGCCGCCTTTGCCGGGCCGGTCGGCAGCCCCATTCCCGTAGGTATCGCCGTGGGACAGACCACCAATGTGGCCCTGTTCGGCGAGGAACAGGTCAACGGCGCCAAGGTGGCTGAAAGGATGATCAACGAAAAGGGCGGCGTGGGCGGAACTCCCATAAAGCTCGTGTTCCAGGATACCGGCGGAGACGAAGCCGGGGCCATCAACGCCTTCCAGAACCTGATCTCCCGCGACAAGGTCGTGGCCATCATCGGGCCGACCCTGTCTCAGCAGGCCTTTGCCGCCAACCCCATCGCCAACCAGGCCAAGGTGCCCGTTGTCGGCCCCTCCAACACGGCCAAGGGCGTGGCTCAGATCGGCGAATATGTGTCCCGCATTTCCGCCCCCATGACCCTGGTCGCCCCCAACGCCCTGAAGCGCGCCCTCGCGGTCAACCCGAATATCAAGAACGTGGCCGTGGTCTATGCCCAGGATGACGCGTTCAACGTCTCCGAGACCGGCATTTTCCAGGAAGCCATCAAGGACATGGGCCTCAACATCGCCCTCGTCCAGAAGACCAGCGTCAAGGACACGGACTTCACCACCCAGGTCACGGCCATCCTCGGCGCGGGTGTGGACATGGTGGTCATGAGCTGCCTGGCGGCCGACGGCGGCAACATGGTCAAGCAGCTGCGCCAGTTCGGCTACGGGGGAATTATCGTGGGCGGCAACGGTTTCAACTCTCCGAACATGTACCCGGTCTGCGGCAAGGAATGCACCGGCGTCATCGTGGCCCAGGCTTACAGCCCCAAGGCCGACAACGCCGAAAACAACGCCTTTGTCCCCGTGTTCAAGGAAATGTTCAAGAAGGATCCGGCCCAGTTCTCGGCTCAGGCCTACACCAGCGTGAAGGTCGTCGTGGATGCCTTGAACGAAGTGGAGCAGAGCACCGGCAAAAAGGTCGCGGACATGGACACGGCCGAACTGCGCACCGCCCTCAATGCGGCCATCATCTCCAGTTCCTATGAAACGCCTCTTGGCGAGATCGTCCTCGACGCCGATGGCGAGATCACCCAGAAGACGTTCTATGTATCCCAGATCAAGATCGCCGAAGACGGCAAGACCGGGATCATGGAGCTCTTGCCCGAATAACGCATCCTGCCGGGGGAGCGGCCCTTCCCCGGCTTTTGGCACATCATGAACATCGTCTATTTCCTGCAAAACATCCTGAACGGCCTTTCCATCGGCTCGGTCTACGCCATCTTCGCCCTTGGCTACACGCTGGTCTTTTCCATTCTGGGGATCATCAACTTCGCCCACGGTGCGGTCTTCACCCTTGGTGCATACTGCACCTACGCCCTGGCCGTCGGTGATTTCGGCCTGAACGGACTTCTGGCCGGCATGAGCCTGCCATTCAGCCTGCCTTTTCCCCTGGCGCTTCTGGGCGGCTCCATCATGGCCGGTTGCGTGGGCGTTCTGGTCGAGCGGCTGGCTTTCCGGCCGCTGCGGGCCAAAGGGGCCGATCCGCTCCTGGCGCTGGTCAGCAGCCTTGGCGTTGCGCTCATTCTGGTCAATTGCCTGCAATTTCTTGTCGGCGCGGAAATCTATTCCTTTCCGTCCGACATTTTCGGATCATTGCCCATGGCCATGATCTTCAAGATGGACGGCAAGATCCTGGCCGTGCGCACCGTGCAGCTCATCATCCTGGGCGTCAGCCTGGCCATGCTGCTGGTGCTGGCCTGGTTCATGAACCGGACCCGCATGGGCAAGGCCCTGCAGGCCACGGCCGAGAATCCCGAAACCGCCAGCCTGCTCGGCATCAACGTCGACCGCTACATCCTGTCCACATTTTTCATCTCCGGCGCCCTGGGCGGCCTGGCGGGCACGCTCATCGGGGCGAGCTTCGGCCTGGCCGGACCGTATTTCGGCGTCAGCTACGGCCTCAAGGGCCTGGCGGTCATCGTGCTGGGCGGTCTCGGCAGCATTCCCGGGGCGGTTCTCGGCGGACTTGTCATTGGTCTGGGCGAGGCGTTTCTGCCCCCGGACTATTCGTCCATGAAAGAGGCCGTGGCCTTTGTCATGCTTTTCGTCATTCTTCTGGCCCGCCCCCAGGGGCTTCTGGGCCAGCAAACCATCCAGAAGGTTTAGGATGGGCATGTTTCTCGACAACTACGGTTTTTTGATGGTGGCCATCATCCAGCAGGCGCTCCTGGGGATGAGCCTGTGGTATCCGCTCATGGCCGGACAGCTCTCCCTGGCCAGCATCGGCTTCTATTCCCTGGGCGGCTACATCGCGGCCATCATGGGTACGAGCCCGCTCTTTGCAGCCTGGCGTGAAACCCTGGGCGCGGCCCTCTATCCGGTGGAGTGGCTCATCGCCATGCTGGCCAGCTGCCTGCTCGGGCTGCTGGTCGGCATCCCGGCGCTGCGCTTGCGCGGCATCTATCTGGCCCTGGCGACCATCGCCTTCGTGCAGGTGCTCAATGTCGTGGTGCTGGTCCTGGACGTGACCGGCGGAGCGGTGGGCCTTTTCGGCATCCCGCAGCCCTTCGAGAAGCGCATCGGCTACCTGTGGTTCTTCGGTCCGCTCCTGATCGTCATGCTCATCTTTTCGTGGCGGCTGACCCGCACCGTGGCCGGGCGGTCCTTCATGGCCATCCGCGAGGACGAACTGGCCGCACAGGCCATGGGCATCTCCACCACCTTCGAGAAGGTCCGCGCCTTTGTCATCGGTTGCGGACTGGCCGGTGTCGTCGGAGCCATGAGCGCGCCGTTCCTCAATACCTGGAACGCCCGCCAGAGCAGCTTCGACGCCTCCGTGGCCTGTCTGGCCTATGTGCTCATCGGCGGCGCGCGGTCCATCTGGGGGCCGCTCCTGGGCGCCATCCTGCTTGTCGCGCTGCCCGAGGTGCTGCGTCCGCTCAAGGACGCCCGCCTGATCATGAACGGCATCGTCCTGGTCGTGGCCTGCATCTACCTGCCTCAGGGCATCGCCGGGCTGCTGGCTTCCCTGCGCCGCAAAGCTTCGGGGGTGGCCTGATGAACTCCATTTTGAGCCTGGAAGGCGTATCGCGCTCATTCGGCGGACTCATGGCCGTCGGCGATGTCGGCTTCTCAGTACAGCCCGGTGAAATCTTCGGCCTGATCGGTCCCAACGGCGCGGGCAAGACCACGCTCTTCAACCTGATTTCCGGACTCACGCCTGTTTCGGCAGGCCGAATCAGTTTTCTGGGCAAGGACATCCTCGGTATCGCGCCGCACAAGGTCGCCGGCATGGGCATGGCCAGAACCTTCCAGAACATCCGTCTGTTCAGCGGCATGAGCGTGCTCGACAATGTGCGCGCGCCCATGCAGACCTTTGCCCGGACCGGTCTTCTGTCGGACCTGCTCGGCCTTCCGGCCAGCCGCGCCCAGGAAAGGCGCATCCGGGACAAGGCCCTGGAGCTGCTCGGGCTTGTCGGGCTTGAATCCAAGGCCCGGGATTTGGCGTCATCCCTGCCCTACGGCGAGCGCAGGCGTCTTGAGATCGCCCGCGCCCTGGCCCTGCGCCCCAAACTGCTGCTGCTGGACGAACCGGCCGCGGGCCTGAATCTGGCCGAAAAGGCTGAATTGAGCGCCTTCATCCGCGATCTGCGCACCCGCTTCGATCTGACCGTGCTCATCATCGAGCACCACGTGCCGCTGGTCATGGGCCTTTGCGACCGCCTGGCCGTGCTCAACTTCGGCCGCCTCATCTGCCAGGGCAAGCCGGATGAAGTGCGCAACGATCAATGCGTCATCGACGCCTACCTCGGAGACAGCCATGCCGTTGCTTGAACTTGATCAGGTCTGCGTGAACTACGGCGCGGTCAAGGCCGTGCGAGACGTCAGCCTCTACGTCGAGCATGGCGAGGTGGTCACTCTCATCGGCGCCAACGGAGCGGGCAAGAGCACCATCCTGCGCGCCGTCTCCGGCCTGGCCCGCATCGCGTCCGGCGCGCTGCGTTTTTCGGGAACCGACATCGCCAAAACCCGGCCGGACGCCATTGTCCGCGCCGGACTGGCGCATTGCCCCGAAGGACGCCAGGTCCTGGCCAGGCAGAGCATCGAGGACAACCTCCTGCTTGGCGCCTACATCCGCAAGGACAAGGACGGCATCGCCCGTGATCTGGAAAAGTCCTACACCATGTTTCCGCGTCTTCGGGAGCGTCGTCGCCAGCCTGCCGGAACCCTTTCCGGCGGCGAACAGCAGATGCTGGCCATCGCCCGCGCCCTCATGAGCTCGCCGCGCATGCTCCTGCTCGATGAACCGTCCCTGGGACTCGCGCCGCTGGTGGTGGAGGAGATTTTCGCCATTCTCGACTCCCTGAGCGCCCAGGGCATGACCATCCTTCTTGTGGAACAGAACGCGCGGCTGGCCCTGGCGCATTCCCATCGCGGCTACGTGCTCGAATCCGGACAGATCGCAGCCACCGGTGAAGCCAGGGCGCTGCTTGACGACGACCGTGTTCTGGCTGCGTATCTGGGGGCCTGACGCGGGGGGAGAAGAGAGAAGAGGCGGGGCGCTGCCCCGGACCCCGCAAGGGGCTCGCCCCTTGACCCGTGCAGGGGGGCTTGCGCAGCAGCTTTTGCGCTGCTTTTGCTCCGTTTTTCCCGGTAGTGGCTATTTTTGTTTGTTACTGAAGCTCCAACGATCTGTATTTAATGAATGGCGCAGCAGCGCTTTTGAGGTGTTTGAATGACCAAACCAAAAAGGGTGACCCTGTTCATCCAGTGCATAGTGGATTCCTGTTTCCCCGCCGTGGGCGAAGCCATGGTCAAGGTGCTTGAGCGCCAGGGGCTTGCCCTTGACTACCCCGCGAACCAGACGTGTTGCGGCCAGCCCGCCTTCAACGCCGGATATCGTGACGAGGCGGCGCGGCTGGCGAGCCATTATCTGGACGTGTTCGAGGACGCCGAAGCCATCGTCTGTCCGTCGGGGTCGTGTGTGCACATGGTCCGCCACCACTACATGGAGCTTTTCGCCAAGGACCCGCGCCAGCTGGACCGGGCCAGGCGGGTGGCGGCCAAGACCTTCGAGTTCACCGAATTTCTGGTCGAGGTGCTGGGCGTGACCGATGTCGGCGCAACCTGGAACGGACAGGTCACCTACCACGACTCCTGCCATCTCCTGCGCGGGCTTGGCGTCAAGGATCAGCCTCGGGCACTGCTTTCCGGGGTGCGCGGTCTGACTCTTGTGGAGATGACCCGCTCCGATGAATGCTGCGGGTTCGGGGGCACCTTTTCGGCCAAATATCCGGAAATTTCCGAGGCCCTGCTCGAAACCAAGCTGGCCAACATCCAGGCCACCGGCACGGGCGCCGTGGTCGGCTGCGACATGGGCTGCCTCATGCACATGCAGGGCATGATCCGGCGGCGCGAGCTGCCCATCAGCGTGCATCACATCGCCGAAATCCTGGCCGGGGAGGAGTAGAATGCTGAACCAGGACCCACTGAAATACAGGGAATTGGCCGCCAAGGCCGTCGAGGACAAGCAGCTGCACAGGGCTCTCGCCAAGATGCGCGACAAGGTCGGACGCAACGCGGTGAACCTCTACAACCAGCTTTCGCCCGGGCATGACCCGCGTCAGGACGCCAAGGCCGTGCGCCGTAAGATCGTGGACAATCTTGATGTCGTGCTCGAAACCCTGAGCGCGAACATCCGCGCCCGGGGCGGACATGTCCATCTGGCCGAGACCGGAGAGGACGCCGTGGAATACTGCCTGGGTGTTGCCAGGAGGTTTGAGGTCTCCCGCGTGGTCAAGGGCAAGTCCATGCTCAGCGAGGAAATCCACCTCAACGATGCGCTCGAAGCCGCCGGCATCGAAACCGTGGAGACGGATCTTGGCGAGTACATCGTGCAGCTCAAGGGCGAGGCGCCGTCGCACATCATCGCTCCGGCCATCCACTACACCCGCGAACAGGTCGGCGAACTGTTCGCCGAAAAACTGGACCAGCCCTACACCGACGATCCGCCGACCCTGACCGCCATGGCGCGCAAGGCCCTGCGCGAAAAGATGCTCACCGCCGACATGGGCATCTCCGGCGGCAACACCGCCTGCGCCGAGACCGGACACGTGACCATCGTTTCCAACGAAGGCAACATCCGCATGGCCACGACCATGCCCCGGGTTCATGTGGTGCTGCTGGGCATCGAGAAGATCGCGGCCACCCTTGAGGATCACGACATCCTGCTGCGCATGCTGACTCGCGCGGCGGCGGGGCAGAAGATCTCAACCTACGTCAGCTATGTGGGCGGGCCGCGCCTGCCCGATGAACCGGACGGCCCGGAGGAATTTCATCTGGTCCTGGTGGATAACGGCCGCAGCCGCATTCTGGCCGATCCGGATTTTCGCGAGGTGCTGCACTGCGTGCGTTGCGGCGGATGCCTCAATGTCTGCCCGGTTTACATGGCCATTGGCGGCCACAGTTACGGCTCGCCGTATTGCGGCCCCATCGGCGCGGTCTTCACGCCGCTGACACGGGGCATCAACACCTGCCATCACCTCTGCCAGGGAGAAACCCTGTGCGGTGCATGCAAGCAGGTCTGCCCGGTGGATAACGACCTGCCGCGCATGCTCTCGCTGCTGCGCTCCAAGCTGGCCGACGGCGACAGGCGTTGGGACGTGCGCCGTCAGAGCCTGCCGACAAAGCTGGTTTTCGGAGCCTGGTCGGTGATCATGAGGCACCGGCGCATGTACGACGCGCTGAGTGTAATGGCCAGATTCGGCCAGAGACTGCTGCCCCGCAAGAACGGCTGGATCAGACGCCTGCCCGGGCCGCTGGGCGGCTGGACCAGGGGCCGTGATTTTCCGCCGCTGGCGCAGGAGAGTTTCGCCGATCGTTGGGCGCGTCGTGACAAGACAGGGAGGGGGGCATGAGTCGTATCATCGAACGGGTCAGGCAGGCGCTTAATGTGCAGGCCAATGACGGCCGGGACAGGCTGGTCTTCGCCAAGAGCGAGGAATTCATCAATTGCGCGCACGCCACTGTCACGGACGAAGAGCGGGGCGGGTGGATGGAAAGCATCCGCCGAGAGGCCCAGGCGCTCAATCTGCAGGTGCACGAGTGTCCGGACCTGGACGCCTGCGGCGAGGCCATCGCGGCCCTGGCCCGGGAGCGCGATCCTGAATGGGGCACCTTGAAGCGGATCGTGCGCTGGAGCGACCCGCTCCTCGACGAGCTGGGCCTTGAAGGGCGCCTGGGTGAGGACATCCCCGTCACGACCGTGCCCATGGCTGACTCCTTTGGCGAATCCGAGCGCGCGGAGTTTCGGCGCGAGGTCATCGCTTCGTATATCGGCATCACCACCGCCGACTATCTGCTGGCCGACACGGCCTCGCTGGTGCTCCTGGGCGGACGGGGCCGAGCACGCTCGGTGTCCCTGGTGCCGTCCATTCATGTCGCGGTGGTGCCGGGGAGCCGCATGCTCGGCTCCTACCGGCAGATGCTCTCCCGTCTGAACGGCCAGACCTTGCCGTCCAACGTGAACATCATCACCGGCCCGAGCAAGACCGCCGACATAGAGGCCACCCTGGTGCACGGGGCGCACGGCCCGCGCGAGATGCATCTTTTCGTGGTCGCGTCCTGACGTCGGCGCGTGCCGCGGGTGTTTTTACGCGAGAGCGCCAAGCTGACTTCGTGTCGGCTTGGCGCTTTTTTTACGGGGAACGCGGGGGCAAGATTCTTCGCTTTTTTGCAGTGCCTTCCGTTAACGTAAGTCCACGGAAAGCATATCAACCTGCCGCGGCAAATCCGTTCAAGAATTCGATGATCTCATGCTCCGTTTCGCTTCTGAGCATGCTTTTATAGATGAAACAGTGCGTTATTATCGTGCGCATGTTCTCGGAAAATCCATAGCTCAGGATCGAAACTTCTCTCCTGTTGATCATGCCTTCTATTTTATTGAATATCACTACGGAATTATTTACGTTTATGAATTCGGATTCAATCAGCTTCGCATCTTTCATTTTATAGTGTTCGACAAGTTTCTTGTAAATTTCAGTCATTTGTATGTTTTCGTCATATAAAAATATATGCGCGTTGGTAAATCTTCTGGCAGAAAAATCAATTTTTGAAACTGATTCATTTTTTACGGACCACAATCTGTTGTCATAATAGAATGATGCTCCTGATTTTCCAATGAAGATTTTATCCGCTGCGTTCACTGATTTTTCTCTCGTTTCCAGATGCCCATATTCGGACGCAATCTCTTTTTTCTTGTGCACGCCTTTGTTTGTCGGCGCACAGGATGCCAGGGCGACGACCAAAAGCATGGCGATCAGGTATTTTTGCATGAAAATCTCCATTTTTACACAACCTGTACCGGAGATGCCTGTACCCCAGGCTGTCGTGCCCCGTACGGGCGCAGGCTGTCGTGATTTGATGAGTCCGTGATTTTCGGGCGGTGCGCCATTTTGTCATGGCTCCTGACGGGCAGGTGCATGGCTGATTTGGCATGTTGCAAATAACCTCGAAATACATGACAGTCCATAAGACAGTCCGAAGATTTGAAAAACCGGGAAGCGATGGCGGACGACGGTCGTCCTGTCGCAATCCGTTGGGACACCAACACGGCGGCGACCGCGCTGCAAGCCTGGCCCGTAAAGGAGAATGCGATGACGTTGGATGAGAACGCCGGACGGCAGCCCCGTGGATTGCTGGTCCTTCGAACCCTGGCCATGCCCAAGGACACCAACCCCAGCGGCGACATTTTCGGCGGCTGGATCCTGGCCCAGATGGACGTGGCCGGAGGGCTCATGGCCTCGGAAATTTCCATGGGACGGACCGTCACGGTCAGCGTCGAGAAGATGAGCTTCGACAAGCCCGTGCGCATGGGCGACACGATCTGCGTGCATGCGGAGCTTCTGCGAGTGGGCAATTCATCCATGGACATCAAGCTTGAGGTCTGGGCGAGGCAGCTCGTCGGGGCATACGAGGCCCAGCGTCAGCTGGTGACCGAAGGGGTGTTCCGCTATGTGGCCGTGGATGAAAAGCGGCGACCGCGCAGGGTTCCCGACAATCCGAGTTTTTTCACCAGATGACGCTGCGCCGGCCCGGCAGGACTGCTGTCCGACCGGGCCCTTGACCGAGCTTCAGTCTTTGTTGACGCTTTGTTTTATCACTTCCATCAGCTCCCTGATGCTGAAGGGTTTGGCCACGTATCCGTCCATGCCCTTGTCCAGCAGCTTTTCCTTGTCTCCATCCATGGCATAGGCGGTCATGGCGATGATGGGCACCGGTTTTTTGCCTGTTGCCCTCTCCGAGGCGCGGATGCGTCTGGTGGCCTCGATTCCGTCCATGCCCGGCATCTGAATGTCCATCAGGATGAGGTCGAAATCCTGCTCCAGGATGCGGTCCAGCACCTCATGCCCGTCATGGGCGATGAAGACCTCGTGACCATTTTTGGTCAGCAGGTTGCGGACGGCGAAAAGGTTCACCTCGTCATCTTCGGCCACAAGAATTTTTCTCTCCCGCAGCGCGACTCTCGTTTTGTCCGGAGCCTCCCGTGCCGGCAATTCCAGCGCCTTGTCCAGGGTGACGCAGAAATATATGCTCGTGCCTACATCAACCTCGCTTGAAATGGCCATGTTGCCGCCCATGAGTCCAACCAGACGTTTGCAGATGGACAGGCCGAGGCCCGCGCCCTGGTATTGCCTGGTGTAGCCTTGGGTCACCTGGCTGAAGGGTTCGAAGAGCTGGGCCAGCGCTTCATCGGGAATGCCGCACCCTGTGTCCGAAATCTCGAAGAATATGCGCAGCTGATTTTCGTTGCGGGCAGGCAGGGGATAGGCCTCCACGCTGACGAATCCATGCTGCGTGAACTTGAATGCGTTGCCGATCAGGTTCGTAAGCACCTGTTGCAGACGAATGGGATCGCCGATGACGTTTTGCGGCAGCGCGTGGTCGAAATGGTGTCTGAGCTCGATGCCGGACTGCAGGGCGATGGGCGCGAAGAGATCGACGGATTGATTCAATTTTTCACGCAGGTCGAAGACTTCGGGCCGAATGGGCATCTTGCCCGCTTCGACCCTGGAGAGGTCGAGAATGTCGGAAAGCAGGCTGGTCAGGCGGGAAGTCGATTGCACGGCCATGGCGCTGTATTCGTGCTGCTCTTGACTCAGGCTGGTTGTCTGCAGGAGTTGCAGCATGCCCATGATGCCGTTCAGCGGGGTGCGTATTTCGTGACTCATGTTTGCCAGAAATTCGCTCTTGGCCTTGTTTGCCGCTTCGGCGGCCTCCTTGGCGTTCAGCGCGGCGTATTCAGCGTTCTTTCGCGCGGTCACATCCACATGCGTACCCACCATGCGTACGGCGCTCCCTTGTTCGTTTCGTTCGACCACCCGGCCGCGCGCCATGATCCACAACCAATGCCCGGATTTGGATTTCATGCGGAATTCGATCTCGAAAACCTGTCCGCTGGTGACATGTTGGCTTACCTGATCTTCGACCTCCTGGACGTCATCGGGATGAATGAGGCTGCGCCATGAACTGTAGCTCGCCTCGAACTCTCCGGGTTCATAGCCGAGCATGGCGTAATAGTGTGGACTGAAATATGTGCTGCCCGATACGCAGTCCCAATCCCAGATTCCGTCGTTCGTGACTTCAAGGGCCAGGGCGAGCCGTTCCTCGCTCTGGCGCATGGCTTCCTCGGCCATCTTGTGGGCAGTGATGTCTTCGCGCATGAGGATGCCGCCGGAGAAGACCCCGTCCTTGAACAGGGGGATGGCCTTGACGCTTTGCCAGGCAGATCCGCCGGCGGCGAGGCGGGGGATGAAAAGGCTCGGCAGGTTGAGCGGCCGACCGCCAAGCACATTTTCAAGGTCGGGGCCGATCCCGGCGGAGACCAGGCCGGGCAGTTCATGCAGGGCCCGGCCCAGAAAAAAATCTTTATCCAGAAGATTCCTGGCGAAACCTTCGACATGAAACTGGTTGACGTAATTGATTTTTCCTTCCCGATCGAAAGTCATGATCGAGAGCGGCAGGTTGTCCACCAGGGACTGGTACAGATTTCTGCTTTCGACCAGCACCTCCTGGGCGTGTTTTCGTTCGGTCAGATCGACGCCGAGGCTGGTCACGTCCGTGGGCATCCCTGCCGAATCGAAGGTCAGCGCGTTGGCCCAGGCAATGGCATGGCGCGCACCAAACTTGTCGAGTATTTCATTTTCGTGCGTGGAGTAGGCCAGGTTCTGCCCGCCGGCCATGACCGAAACGAAAAATTCGCGGGTCGGCTTGCGGATTTCCTCGGGAATGAACATTTCAAACCAGTCCCGACCCAGGACCTCGTTGTTTTCCCAGCCGGTAAGTTTGAGAAAATATTCATTGGCAAAGATGATATGTCCATCGGGGTCGAGGGATATGCCGATTTGCGGCGTGTGGAGCAGAATGTTGCGCCATTTTTTTTCCGAACGCGCCAGTGCTTCGCGTTCCTGGGCAAGTTGCCTGAAAAGGGTACGATAGGGGCGTTTCAAGGCGAAACGGACCAGAGCCAGATAGATCAGGAAAAAGGACACTATTTTTAGAAAATGGCCCACTACATTGGAGAGGCCGTACACGCTTACGTACAGGGTGAAAGCCAGTTCGCCCATGATGCTGAGGGCCATGGAAATGATCAGCAGATGAAAGATTCCGGGTTCGAGCCTGTCACGCTTTTGCCAAAGATTGAGCATGGCTACCGCCAGCACGGCGCAGATGGCATATTCCGCGACGATCTTGAACGTCGTCAGTCCCTGCCCTTCGACGTGGCAGACCGGAAAAATCTCCCAGGCGAAGATGCTCAGGAACAAGGTCGCTGTGACGCCGGAGAAACCTACGAGCACCCCCCAAAGAGAAAAGCCGCGCCCCAGTATCAGGCTGTAGGCAAAGAGACTGGCTGCTTCCAGCCCACGGGCTGCTATCCAGAGCTGTGTGGCCGGGTTTGTGTCATCCGCGGCCTCGATGATGTTCATTCCACTGTAGGTCAGGGTGTGGGTCAGGTCGATCAGGGCGATGAAGAAATAGGCAATGCCCAGGAACAGGAGGGCTTCGTTGCGCAGGAAGGCGCGCGTGTTCCAGACCAGCAGAAAAACGCTCCAGCCCACGGCCACGGCAAAGAGTTCGGCCATGGTGTGGAAAAGAAGAAAATTATGGCGACTGATGAAAAAAAGGACGGCCAGCAGAAAGATCCACAGGGTGACGTGGCGCAGGGTGCGCGAAATGTCATTGGGGGCGGGTTGGTCGTCTGAAAGCATTCGAGCTCCGTTTTTCGTAATGTCCACGTATGCGGTAGTATCAGTTCGACGGGATATGTGGATAGTCGCATGTTTGGATCAGTATCAACTAATTTCAGGACAGACCACCCCGAAGAATTCTTGCCTTGTCATTCGCGAGGAAGTGCTTGCGGGCGCGACATGACACGAGGCGGCGGATCTGCTAGAGTGCATTACAACTTTGCCGGGAGAACGCATATCATGAATTCCGCCGTACAATTCGAGGACATTTGCCGGGCCATGTCCGAACCTGCTTTTTATCCGCACTCCGTATCCGGTGTCGAACGCCGGGAGACCCACATCTCCGTCGTGTTTCTGGCCGGAGAGTGGGTGTATAAGCTCAAAAAACACAAAGACTTGGGATTTCTTGATTTTCGTGATCCCGCCAGGCGCCTGCATTTTTGCCTGCAGGAGGTAAAGCTCAACCAGCGCTTGAGCTTTGGCGTGTATCAGGAGGTACTGGGCATTCACCACGGCGAGAGAGGGCTGTGTCTTGGTCCCTTGGAAGGAGCGCTGGAATATGTCGTGAAGATGGCGCGATTGCCGGACGAGGCAAGCCTTGAGGCCATGTTGCGTGCTGGGAAGGCAACGCAGGAGAACATTTCAAGCCTGGGCGAAACCCTGGCCGGTTTTCACAAAAGCGCTGAGCGTGGGCAAGGCATCGACACATACGGGGATCTCGAACATATCCGATTCAACATGGAGGAGAATTTCACGCAGCTCCTTCCTTTCGCGCAGGCCCTTCTCGACTCCCGGAAATGGGATTTTTCCCGGCAGGTCTGCCGCTCGTTCGCGGACAATCATGTCGATCTGTTCATGCACAGGGTGCGGGAAGGCAGGATCACCGACGGGCACGGAGACCTGCGGGCCGAGCATGTCTATTTTCACCACGGGGTGCAGGTCATCGACTGCATCGAGTTCAATGAACGTTTCAGATACGGCGACTGCGCCCTTGATCTGGCTTTCCTGATCATGGATCTGGACCGTTTGGGGTATGCGGACACTGCCCGGCGACTGCTGCAAGCCTACGCAACGGCGGCCCGCGACCCGGATATTTATGCGCTGGTGGATTTCTATGCGGCGTACCGCGCCTTTGTGCGGCTCAAGGTAGCCTGTTTTTCCCTTGAGCATGTAAAGTCAAGGGAGCCCCTGCAGGAGGAGATCCAGCGGTATCTGCGGCAGGCCTATGGATACGCCTTGGCCTTTGGGCGGCCGGTGCTGTGGGTTTTCTTTGGTCTGCCGGCTTCGGGAAAATCGACGCTGGCGCGCCGGGTGGCCCAGGCGCTGTTTATGCCGTTGCTCGGTTCCGACAAGGTCAGGAAGCAGGCGGGGGATTTTTCCGTGGTCAAGGTGGATGATTACAATGCGGGAGCGTACCGGCCCGTGCTGCGCAGTCGCGTTTACGCACGGCTTTTCAATCTGGCCCAGGATGAACTGAAAAAAGGGCGATCGGTGATCCTGGACGCCACGTTTTCCAAGGCGCAGTGGCGTGAGTCGGCCATCCGTCTGGCGCAGGACCACAAGGCGGGCCATGTCTTCGTGCATTGCGTCTGCGAGCCCCGGACCATAAGGGCCCGGCTGGCGCAGCGCGGGCATGAGGCCGGGGAGTCTGATGCGCGGCTTGTCCATTTCGAGGACATGATCAAGAATTTCGAACCATTCAGCCACGAGGTCCCGGACGTTTATCTGCGGGTCGATACCGAGCGGACCCCGGAGGAGTCTTTTTACGAGATCCTGGCGAAAGGGCATGCCCTGAAGCATGCCCAGGTCCAGTGTCTGCTCGGCGAATTGAACGGGGAGACGGATTCACGGGAGTGACATCACGGCATGAGGCGGCCGCTCGGGACTCCTGGTCAATTGCGCATGCGGCGCTCCCATTCGAAATCGCGGCTGGTGACCACGTCTTCCATGCGCCGCAGCCGCCGGTCCAGATTCTCGAACTTGCGCTTGATCCGCTCCAAGGCCCCGGCGCGGGAGTTGGTGTAGGAGTTGTAGAACTCCTGGTCGGCGGGGCTGCCGAAGGGCACGACCGGTTCCATCTTCATGACCATGGCCGCGATGAGGTACAAGAGCCCCACCGGCCAGATGCCCGTGACCAGAAAGAGGAGGATGACGATGGCGCGCAAGGCTCCGACGGAGAAATCGAAGTATCGGGCCAGTCCCTTGCAAACGCCCAGAAATACACCGTCGCGGGCGCGGTAGATTCCACGCTGCTCTTCCACGGGCCTCCTCCAGCGCGAACCGCGGCTTCCGCCGCCATGCATGCGGCCATTGCCGCGTCCGAAAGCTCTCACGATCTTTTCTCCTTGCCGTCCTTTTCCAGAAGAATCGTTTCCAGTGCCTCGATGCGCTCTTCCATGCGGGACATGCCGTTATAGATCTCCTGAATCATCTGCGCTTCCCGGGCCACGTTCACATCGCCGGACTTGGTGAACATCTTGATGAACCCGAAGATGACCGCGCCGACCAGCAGGATTCCGGCGCTCATGAGCACGAAGATAAAACCGAAAAAATGTTCCATGCAATCTTCTCCTTGCGTGTTTACAAGCGCATAGCCGAGGCTTTGGCGGCCGCCAAACAAATTTTCAGCCTGTGCTATTTGTCAGAGGAGGAGCGCATGGAGGCGAGTTGTGCTTCCACTTCGTCTCCGCCTTCGAGCAGAGCGAACTCCTGTTCCAGGTTCCGGTTCTGTCGCGGCGCGCCCAGTTCGGCCTCGGCTTCCATGCGTTCGATGCGCTGCTCGAACTGGTCAAAGCGCATCATGACGTCGGCCGACTGAACCCGCGAGACATTGGAGCGGACCTTGATGCGCTGGTCGGCCCGCACATGGCGCTTGGCCAGGCTGCGCTGGCGTTCCTTGGCGGACTCCAGCTTGACGTCGAGCTGCTCGATGTCTTCGCGCGCCTGCTCGATCATGACCGCAAAGCGATCCCGCTCCCGTTCCAGTCCTTCGCTCAGTCGCTGCGCGGCCAGTTTTTCCAGCAGCGCCTCTCGGGCCAGGTCCTCGCGTCCCTTGTCCAGCGCAAGCTTGGCCCTGTCTTCCCACAGTTCCAGACGGGCCAGGGCCTGGGACTGCTCCCTGGCGATGCGCTTCTGATCGGCCATGAGCCCGGCACAGGCGGCCTTGAGCTCCACCGAGGTCTCCTCCATCTCCTGAATCATCAGGCGGATCATCTTTTCCGGTTCCTCGGCCTTGTCCAGCATGGAATTGATGTTGGAGCTGATGATGTCCTTGAATCTGGTAAATACGCCCATGAGTTCCTCCACGAGTGACGATGTTCTTGATCGCCTTGACTTGAGCAGAGATCGTGCCAGCGCTTTGTTGTTTCGTATCATGCCGAAATGTAATGATTTTTGAAAAACGTTATTTGCCTGTGTGGTCTGTCGTTGCATCCTTTGGTCTATTTCGCTATTTATTGGCAATGGAAACCACATATCCGCCATCTTCCCCGACATCGTCCATGGAAGCCATCGGCCAGTCCGACGCATTTCTGCTTTTTCAGGAGCACCTCTCGCGTGTGGCGCGCATCGACAGGCCGGTGCTGATCATCGGCGAGCGCGGCACCGGCAAGGAATTGGCCGCCGCGCGCCTGCATTATCTTTCACGGCGCTGGCAGGGCCCGCTGGTCACGGTCAACTGCGCGGCCCTGGCCGGTTCGCTCCTGGATACGGAGCTTTTCGGGCACGAGGTCGGGGCCTTCACCGGAGCTACCGTCCGTCGCAAGGGACGGTTCGAGAATGCGGATACGGGCACCCTTGTCCTGGACGAGATCGCGAACCTGTCGCCGGAGGCGCAGGAAAAGATTTTGCGCGTGGTCGAGTACGGATCGTTCGACCGTGTGGGCGGGAGTCGGCCGGTTACGGTCAACGTGCGCATCGTGGGCGCGACGAACGTGGACCTGCCACGGCGGGCCAGGGCCGGGGCGTTCAAGGAGGATTTGCTGGATCGCCTGAGCTTCGAGGTGCTGACCGTGCCTCCGCTGCGCATGCGCGAGGGGGATGTGCAGCTGTTGACCCGGCACTTTGCCGCGCGCATGGCCATCGGCATGGGACTGGCCGAGGCGCCGGGATTCTCCGCAAGGGCCATGTCCATGCTGCTGGCCCACGACTGGCCGGGCAATGTGCGCGAACTCAAGAATGTGGTCGAACGCGCGGTGTACCGGACTGGATCGGGAACGGTCCGGGAGGTGGTCTTCGATCCGTTTGCATCCCCTTACCGTCCAGTGGAACAGGTGGTAGCGGCTGCCGAGGTTCCGCGGCCACCAGATGTCCGTCCGCGTTCCGTGCAGCCTGACCTTGCAGTCCCGCTGGCCACGGCCGTGCGCGATCTGGAAGAGGCGTACCTGACGGCGGCCCTGGAGCAGGGCCGCCACAACCAGAAAAAGGCGGCGGCCCTGCTTGGGCTCACCTACCATCAGTTTCGCGGCCTTTATCGCAGGCTGCGCGCCGATCTGGACGACTGACGTCTGACGCGTGTCCGCCGGTTGAAATGCAAGAGGCCGGGCCCGTCCCATGATGGACGAGCCCGGCCTTTGGCTTTTTTTTAAGTGGAGCTTACGCCGCCTTGGGCGCCGGAGGCTTTTGCAGGCTGATGCGGCCGATCTGTCCGGCGCGCAGTTCGTTCAGCAGGATGCCCGCCGCCTTGGTCACGTCCACCTCGCCGCCCTTGATCAGGCACCCGCGCTTCCTGCCGAGCGCTTCCAGCAGATCGATCCCGTTCTGGGGCAGATCGGTGATCTTGTAGCGTTCCTTGAGCAGTCCTGGATATTCGCGCAGGAGATAGTCGCCGACGCGGGCCGCGACCTCGGCGTTGTCCATGGCCGTTTCTCGCACCGCGCCGCTGCCGGCCAGCATGTAGGAGGCCGTGACGCTTTCGATCTTGGGCCAGAGCACGCCGGGGGTGTCGTACAGGGTCAGCTCGTCGTTGACATGGACCCGCTTCTGCTTGGTGGTGATGGCGGCCTGGTTGGCGGCCCGGGCGACCTTGCGGCCGACCAGGGTGTTCATGAGCGTGGATTTGCCCACGTTGGGGATGCCGACGATGAGGCAGTTGACGGGCTGCATGAGAAAATTGCGCTCCTTGACCATGCCCGGCAGAGTCCCGAGAATGCGCTTGGCGTCCTTGGGGCTGGTGGCGCTGATTTCCATGGGCACGGTGCCGCACTCGCGGAAGAAGTCCATCCAGGAAGCGGTCACGGCCGGGTCGGCCAGATCGCTCTTGTTCAGGACCTTCAGGCACGGCCTTGGCCCGCGCAGTTCGCGCAGGAGGGGATTTTCGCTGTATCCGGGCAGGCGCGCATCGAGCACTTCGATGACCACATCGACCTTGGCCATGACCAGGGCAATCTGTTTTCTGGCCCGGTGCATGTGGCCGGGAAACCATTGAATCGACATCTAGTTATCCTTGTTTGCAGGCAAAAGGCCTTCCTGGAGCAGGAGGGCCCTTGGGTCGGGTTCGCGACCGCGAAAGAGACGAAAGATGTCCATGGGGTGGCGGCTGCCGCCCAGAGCCAGGATCGTGTTCCTGAAGCGTCGGCCCAGATCTCCGCTACGGACCGGATCAGGACCGGCGTCCGCGAATACGCCGAAAGCGTCGGCGCTCAGGACCTCGGCCCACTTGTAGCTGTAATATCCGGCCGCGTAACCGCCGGCAAAGATGTGCGAGAAGGAGCACAGGAAACGGTCTTCCGGCAGCGGCGGCAGGGGCAGGATCTCACGGGCGATGCGCTGGGCGGTCTCCGTGGGATCGAGCTGGTCCGGATCGGCCGTGTGCAGGGCGAGGTCCGTCAGGGCAAAGGAGACCTGGCGCAGGGCATTGGAACCGGCGCGGAAGGTGCGGGTCTCAAGGAGCTTGTCCAGAAGCTCGGCGGCCATGGGCTCGCCTGTCCGGTAGTGGCGGGCCAGCTTGGTCAGGGTGGGGAGGTGATAGCACCAGTTTTCCATGAACTGGCTCGGCAGTTCCACGGCGTCCCACTCGATATTGGAGATTCCGGCCACGAAGCCATGCTCCACCGTGGTCAGCATGTGCTGGAGGGCGTGGCCGAACTCGTGGAAGAGCGTGGTCACTTCCTGAAAGCTCATCAGCGATGGCGCGTCGTCCAAGGCCGGACGCTGGTTGCAGTTCACGTAGGCGACGGGCAGGCGCACGGCATGACCGCGAGGCGCGCAGACGGTGCTGCGCCCATGAAGTTCGTCCATCCACGCGCCGCCGCGTTTTTCCTCGGGGCGGGCGTAAGGGTCCAGATAAAAGCCCGCGATCTCCCGGCCGTCGCTGTCCTTGACCCGGTAATAGGTCACGTCCGCATGCCAGGTCGGCACTTCGTCACCGCTTTCGATCCTGACCCCGAAGAGGCTCTCGATCAGCTCGAAGAGCCCCTGCAGGATGGCCGGCAGCGGGAAATAGGGCCGGATCAGCTCGTCGCGCAGGCCGAAGCGCCGCTCCTTGAGCCTTTCGGCCCAGTACATGACGTCCCATGGCTGAATATCCTCGGATTGCCCGTTTGAGCGGGCCAGATCGCCAAGATCGATGAGGTCGTTCAGGGCCGGGTCCGTGGCCGCATCCTGGATCGTGCGCAGCAGGGTTTCGATGCTGGCCACGCCCGGAGCCATCTTGCGCTCAAGGCTCACTTCCGCGAAATTTTCAAAGCCGAGCAGCGCAGCCAGCTCGGCGCGCAGCTTCAATATGCGCCGGATATGGGGCAGGTTGTCGGTGTCCCCGCTGGCCGCGCGGGTGATGTACGCCCGGTAGACCTCCTCGCGCAGATCGCGTCTGGCGGCGTGCTGCATGAAGGACAGGAACGAAGGCAGATCAAGGGTGATGCACCAGGGGCCGTTTTCCGCCGTGGCCTCGGCCTGTCCGCGTGCCCGGGCCATGTTCGCGGCCAGGCGCAGGGAGTCTTCGGGGAGCCCGGCAACCTCTTCCTTTTGCGTCAGGGTCAGGGAATAGGCCTGGGTGGCGTCAAGGACGTTGTTGGTGAAGCGGGTCGACAGTTCGGCCAGCTCCTGGCTTATGGCATTGAAGCGCTCGCGGTCATCGGGGGCGAGCCCCACGCCCTGCAGGATCGCGTCGCGGACCAGGAGGCTGATGGTGCGCTGCAGGGCCTGGCTGAATGTCGGGAAATCCGGGCTCTCGCGCAGGGCGAGAAGCGCGTCATGGATGGGACGGCTCTGACCCAGGCGGTTGTGGAATTCCACGACCAGGGGCTGAGTCTGCGCATAGGCCTCGCGCATCTCGGGGGAGTTCCTGACGTTGTGCAGGTGTGTGGCCACGCCCCATGCGCGCGCGACCCTGTCGGTCAGACGCTCCAGGGGGGTGAGCAGCCCGTGCCAGGTTCGGGGCGCGCTTTGTTCAAGGGTTTCAAGTTCGGCGCTACTTCTGGCTATGACTTCCTGCATGGCCGGCACGACATGATCGGCGGTGATGGAGGGGAAATTGGGGAAAAGCTCCCAGTTGAGCAGGGGATTTGGCTCGTGCATGGCAGTCCTTGGCATGGATCGTTACTAATGATGGCTTTGGGTGATGGCCTTGGGTGTATAAAAAACGGGAGGAGCGGACAAGGAGGGAAGCCTCCCCGGGGTTCGCTACGGTCTTGAGATGAGAAAGCACGGTTGCATGGGCCGGTGCCGTGCGCGAAAAACATCGCGGCGAGACGCAAGCACAGCCCGAAATTCAAGGCGCGGAAAGGCCTTGTGAGACGGGCGTTACGCGAAGGCCGCGATGCTGCTCCGGCGGACTAGTTCTGGGCGTTGAGCTCGGTCTGCACCTGCTGGATCAGCTCCTTGGCCTTCATCAGCTTTTCCTGCTGTTCCGGCGACTGCAGCTGCGTGGACATGTAGGATGTCTTTTGCGTCATCTCCTGCAGGATCGAGCTCATGAGCGCCGCTCGCGTCTTGGAGGGCAATGTCTCAAGCTCCGCGACCTTGGATTCCATGGTTCCGACCTTGGTGTCCAGGCTGGATACGGTGGTCTTGATCACGGCGAGGTCCTGGACCTGCATGGTCAGCTGCTTGATGTTCTGATTGAGGTTGAAATAGAAGCCAAGCAGCAGGATCACCGCCGCAAGAGAGGCGAAAAGCGCGATCTTGCTCATGTCGCGGCGCGGGGGCTGAGCCGAGGGGATGGCCTCGGGGGCGGCGCTATCGGTTTCGGGAGCCGGGGCGGCTTGGGGGATCTCGACCTTTGCAGGCGATTCAAGAGCCGCTTCGACCTCGTCGTGGCCGAGGGATTTTTCCCGGGTCAGGCTCTGGGCCAGGTTCGCATAATCCATAAAGGAAATTGCTTCCGGTTTCTTTTCCTTGACGACTTCGGTCAGCTCGACCTTCTTGGTCTTGCGGGCCGAATCGGTGTCCTTCTTGGTCTTGCGTTCCAGTTGCACGACTTTCTTGGCGGCGCCCATCGTATCCTCCCTCGCTCGAATAAAAAAAACAGTAAACAAAAATCGGTCCGAAGACCAGTCCGTACTTAGGCGCCCAGCGTCTTGATCCCAACGGAGGCGCGGATGCGATCCAGGAAGGGGCGGCTGTAGGCGCGGGCCTTTTCAGCGCCTTCCTTCAGCACCTTTTCGATATATTCGGGGTTTTGCATCAACTCCGCATACTTATCGCGCGGCTCGGCGAGCTGGGCGTTGACGACCTCGAACAGGTCCTGCTTGACGTAGCCCCAGCCGATGCCCGCCGCGAAACGGGCGCGCATGTCGGCCACCTGCTCGGGCGTTGCGAAGGCGCGGAACATTTCGAAAAGCGCGCATCCTTCGGTCTCCTTGGGCTCCTCGGGAGCCTGGGAGTTGGTGGTGATCTTCATGATCAGCTTGCGCAGATTCTTTTCCGGGGCAAAGAGCGGAATGTAATTGTTGTAGCTCTTGCTCATCTTGCGCCCGTCAAGGCCGGTCAGCACGGCCGTGGACTCGTCCACGCGGGCCTCGGGCAGGACGAAGTGCTCGCCGAAATGATGGTTGAAGCGCTGCGCGATGTCGCGGGTCATCTCCAGGTGCTGGGTCTGGTCCTTGCCCACGGGCACGATGTTGGCGTTGAACATGAGGATGTCCGCGGCCATGAGGATGGGGTAGGAGTAGAGCCCCATGGTGATGCCCTTGTCCGGATCCTGGCTGCCGTTTTCCTCGTTCTCCTGCACCGCGGCCTTGTAGGCGTGGGCCCGGTTCATGAGGCCCTTGGCCGTCATGCAGGTCAGTATCCAGGTCAGCTCGGGAATTTCGGGGATATCGGACTGGCAGTAGAAGACGCTCTTGTTCGTATCAAGGCCAAGGGCCAGCCAGGTGGCGGCCACTTCCAGGCGGGACTGATGAATCCGGGCCGGATCGTGGCATTTGATCAGCGAATGAAAATCGGCCAGAAAATAGTAGGAGTTGACGTTTTCATCACGGCTGGCCTCGATGGCCGGGCGGATGGCGCCGACGTAATTGCCAAGGTGCGGCGTGCCGGAAGTGGTGATTCCGGTCAGGACGGTCATTTTCTTCATGCTTGAAACCTATAGGAGTGGTTTGATGATCATGTTTTGCACAAAGGCCGAGACCGGGGACAGGATCATGCCGAGTCCTCCGGTGAAAGCCAGCAGAAGCAGGATGATGAATCCGTAGCGTTCGAGCTGCATGAACCGCGCGGCCATGGGGCCGGGCAGCAGGCAGGCCAGGATCTTGCTGCCGTCAAGCGGGGGAATGGGCAGCAGGTTGAACGTGCCGAGGATGGCGTTGATGAAGACGCCGGCCACGGCAATGTTGATCATGGGCCGCAGGATGTACGCGGAGTCGGCGGCGCCCGGATTCTGGGAATAGATGACGAGGATCTTGAGCAGCACGGCGAAGAAGGCCATCACCGCGAAGTTGGCCATGGGCCCGGCCAGGGACACGTACAGGATGCCGCGCCGGTAATCCTTGTAATAGGCCGGGTTGATGGGCACGGGTTTGGCCCAGCCGATGAGCTGGGTCAGAAGCAGGACCAGGGTGCCCATGGGGTCGAGATGCTTCAGCGGGTTGAGGGTCAGCCTTCCGGCCAGCTTGGCCGTGGGATCGCCCATGAGGTAGGAAACATACCCGTGCGCGACTTCGTGGCAGGTGATGCCAAGAAAAAAGGGCAGGGCGATTATGGAAAAGTGATGAAGTGTCTGGCTGATGTCGAACATGGAGCTTCGGCTATCATCAAGCGCCCCGGCGGGCAACTCTTTTAGCTCCAGCGGGTGTAGAGCTCGTGGGGCATGCCGAGCTGTTCGAGGATGCGGCCCACAAACTGGCTGACCAGTTGCTCGATGGATTCCGGGCGATGGTAGAAGCCGGGGCAGGGCGGCATGATCACGGCCCCGGCCCTGTGGGCGCGGAGCATGTTCTTGAGATGGATCTCGCTCAGTGGCGTTTCGCGCGGCACCAGGATAAGGGGACGACGCTCCTTGAGGGTCACGTCGGCGGCGCGATGCAGCAGATTGGTGCCGACCCCGCTTGCGATGGCGGCGAGGCTGGCCATGGAGCACGGACAGACGATCATGCCCGCATGCGTCCAGGAACCGCTGGCAGGCGGGGCCGCGATATTGGCGGGGTCATGCAGGAAATGAAAGCTGGATTCGAGTTCGAGCGGATCGGAGCCGAGTTCGTATCGAAAGACCTGCCGCGCCCCGTCCGAGATGATCCCATGCAGCTCCACCCCAGGAACCTCGCGCAGGGCGCGGGCGAGTAACCGGGCATACTCCATGCCGCTGGCCCCGGAAATGGCCAGAATGATGCGTCGCGTAACTGTCATGAATCACCTCAAAAATTTAAGCTTGGCCCAACCGGCTATCTCAGACACGAATGCTTGACAAGCGAGGGACGTCTGCATAGGTAAGCATTCCTCGTGCGCAATTAGCTCAGTTGGATAGAGCGTTAGCCTCCGGAGCTAAAGGCCGCAAGTTCGATTCTTGCATTGCGCACCAAAGAAATCAAGGGCTTATGAGTAAACCACTCGTAAGCCCTTTTTCTTTCCCCGCACCATTCCCCGCACGCAAATCCGCTCCCCGCACGGCTTAGGGAGAATTCGCCTGCTGGCCATTTTTTTTCCGAACGCTTTCCCGAACGCAAATCCGCGCCCCGAATGACACAGGGGAAATTCCCTGTAGGCTTTTTTTCGCACCTTTCCCCGCACGCTTCCCCGCACCGCCGTTGGCTCTGAAATTTGTGGGTGCTCCAACTCCGCTCATTTTGGGTATGCCGATTTTCATTGGTTTGATCCTGCCAAGCGACAAGATTGTTCAAGGAATGAGGGTAATCCTTAAGAGCAACTCCGTAGGTCAGACCGATTCAGCAGACCTTTAGAGCAACTCAGTAGGTCAAAAGAGCGATTCAATCGACCATTAGAGTAACTCAGTAGGTCAAAAGGTCGCCTGTTATCACCGTCGGAATTTTTGCATGTCTGTAAGCGCTCAGACGTTCGCATCTTCCAGGACATGCCTGATCTGCGATAGAAGCAGGCGTCTATACTTTTTGTGCGGCTTTGGTTTGGGGAGGCTTGGGGAAGGAATTTGTCAACGTGCCGGGTCATGAGTGCCGGTCAAGGAAGGATATCTCAAGGCCAACGTGTCGTTCAGGGGGGTCAGAAGGGATCTGGAAATTTTTCTAAGCCAGTATACACGATCCCTCTCTTAAATCGAAATTGTCTGTCCGAATACGGGCATTCCTGTGAAGAGGGTAATTCCAAACCGGGGCCGTGCTTGGTTCGCTGGACATGGACGGGCAGGGCGTTTACCAAACCCAAAAGCCAAAAAAGGACATACCATGCATCATGACGCCTTCGCCACTCTGGTCGCCCTGAAGTCCACGCTCGACGACCATCTTCCGCTTGCTCCAGGCCTCTTAAGGAATCTGCGCAAGGACATGGTGCTGAGGTACACATACCATTCCAACGCCATCGAGGGGAACGCGCTGACCCTCACAGAGACCAAGGTAGTGCTTGAGGATGGGCTAACCATCGGCGGCAAACTGCTGCGACATCATCTCGAAGCCGTCAACCATGCCGACGCCATCACCCATCTGGAAAATCTCGCAAAGGAGAATGTCCTGCTCGATGAGAGCGTTCTCAAGGATCTTCATCAGCTTGTCCTGCGAGGACTCGACAACGAAGCCGGGCGTTATCGCGGCTGCAACGTCATTATCTCTGGCGCAGGGCATACGCCGCCTGATCATCTCCATGTCGGCGAACGCATGCAGCGCTTCTTCGACTGGTACCGTGGCGATGCACAGAGCCTTCATCCTGTGGAAAGGGCTGCCAGGGTACATGCCGACCTGGTCATCATTCATCCCTTTCGGGACGGCAACGGCAGAACTTCCAAGCTCGCCATGAATCTGGAACTCATGCGGGCAGGATTCCGACCGCCATCGTCCCGGTGGAGGATCGGCTCGCGTATTTCCAGAATCTGGACAAGGCGGGGAAGGACGCGGGTTACGGTCCATTCGTCCAGCAGCTTGGTCAACTGGTCGAGCAGAGTTTCGAGCCCTATTGGTATCTGCTCGGCTTAGCCTAGCCTTTAAACACAACAGCGAACGAAAAGTCCCGGAGTCACAAGCTCCGGGGCTTTTCTTATTTGTGCGCCCGGCAGGGCGCACCCACTTGGAGGTGAAAGTCCTCTGCGCACCCAACAGGGGGAAGCGCTAGCGAAGTAATCGGCCCTTCCTTTGCCGCAAATCGTCCCGAAGAAACACATAGCGCATGGTTTTGGGCTCTGGCATATTGAAGCGTGTCGCCGGAGAAGACCGATTAGGCAATGGTGTTTATTGCCCGCGCGCTAGCGTGGTCCTGGGCTACGTCATCGACATTGGTGAATCAGGATGCGGTATTATGCGCATTTTGATATCCCGTTTGAGAGAGTGATTAAGACGACGTTCCCAATCCGGCGGCATAATAACTTTCTGGAATGGGAGGACGTTATGGCACGCAGCACCCGAGCGTCGAAAAAAACAAGACTAACTCTAACCCATCCTAACGCCGCCGGTATAGATATCGGTAGTGGTTCGCATTTTTGCGCGGTACCTCCTGACCGAGACGATGATCCCGTGCGCGAGTTCAAGAGCTACACTGTTGATCTTGAACGGCTAGCGTCTTGGCTTAAGGAGTGTGGCGTCGATATCGTGGCCATGGAATCCACAGGGGTCTATTGGATTCCTTTGTTTGAGCTTTTGGAACGTCGTGGCTTTACCGTGCTGCTGGTCAATGCGAGACATGTGAAGAATGTTTCCGGGCGCAAAAGCGATGTTCTGGATTGTCAATGGCTCCAACAACTCATGAGCTACGGTTTGCTGCGCGGAGCTTTTCGTCCTGCTGATGAGGTCTGTGTTCTTCGTGCACTGACTCGGCAACGTGCGATGTTACTTCGTTCACAGGCCAGACACGTGCAGCACATGCAAAAGGCATTGACCCAGATGAATATTCAACTTGCCAATGTAATTTCAGATATCGTTGGTGAAAGCGGTTTGAAGATTTTACGCGCCATCAATGCCGGAGAGCGTAACGGACATAAGCTTGCGTTACTCAAGAACTCGCGCATTCAGGCGAGCGTGGATGAAATTGCTAAAAGTTTGCAGGGTAGTTGGCGTGCCGAACATTTGTTCAGCCTGAAGCAGGCTCTGGATGGATTTGATTTTTGCGGTATTCAACTCGCAGAGTGTGATGCCGAAATCGAAGATCAGCTCCAGCGTCTTCATGCTCATGAAGGCGAACCGACCAAGGGCAAAAAGCACAGCCGAAGCCGTAATGCTCCTAAGTTTGACCTGCGCAGTCGACTTTATCAGATGTGTGGAGTGGACCTGACGCGTATTGACGGTATCGATGTTACGACCGCGTTGGCAGTCATATCCGAGATAGGCGCTGATATTTCTCGTTTTCCCAGCGACAAGCATTTTGCATCATGGCTTGGTTTGTGTCCGGGCACTAAAATTACCGGAGGTAAGGTCATGAGCGGCAAAACGAAGAAATGCGCGAATCGAGCTGCGCAAGCCCTGCGCCTTGCTGCCGCCGCGCTTTGTTCAAGCCAATCTGCTTTGGGAGCATATTTTCGGCGTATGTGTTCACGTATGGACAAGCCCAAGGCTGTCACCGCGGCCGCTCACAAGCTTGCCCGGTTGGTATATGCCATGTTGACCAAGGGTGAGGAGTACACCGACAAGGGCCAAGAATATTTTGAAGAACGATATCGTGAACGAGTCCTGCGCAACCTTTCCCAGCGTGCCAAGCAAATGGGCATGCAGCTCATACCAACAGAACAAATGACTTAGAAAACATGGATGAGTGTTTCTTGAGAGCCGATCGGCAAGGGTGTCCATCGCGAGGTGGAATCTGAAGGAAGCCGCAGGCAAAACCCTGGCTCGACGAACAGAAACCGCATATGAGGCGGCCGCGCTGGATGAGAAGGCAAATATCTTCAAAGTCCAATACCTGTACGGAAGGCGCGGACGTAAATGCGGCGGGCATAAGGGGGAAGGTGGGTGTGCATTACCCGGGGAGATCTGGGCGTTTGCCATGTGCTACCCGCGTCGAGAGGCGCGGGGATGAGCGTCCAGAAGTCAGCAGAGGTCATAGTAGGTCCCTCGACCGGACTGAAGGACCGAACATGTAACATGGGGCAGGAGCCGGAATTTCGATGACCAGCAGTAACGCAGAAGGGCAGAGACATTCTGCCGCCATGACCAAGGGTAGGGGACGGAATCCCCGAGAGCAGGTGCGCGGTGCGGATGGGGTCACGGGAAGGATGGGGCACTCCTGGCCGAAGGCTATGGACGTGATGGAAGCGGTGGTCGAACGCGAGAACATGAGCGCCGCGGCAAAGCGTGTGCGCAGCAACAAGGGTGTCCCCGGCGTCGACGGCATGCGTGTCGAAGACGTCTGGGGGTATTACGGTCCTCATATCGAGAAGTCACTTCTGGACGGAAGCTACGAACCGCAACCGGTTCTGGGGGTCGAGATCCCCAAGCCCGGCGGCGGTACACGGCAACTGGGCATCCCCACGGCCATGGACCGTCTGGTTCAGCAGGCGCTGCACCAAGTGCTTACGCCGATCTTCAATCCCGGCTTCTCCGAATCAAGCTACGGGTTCCGTCCCGGTAGAAGCGCGCATCAGGCCGTGCAGAAGGCACGGGAGCATGTCGCCGCCGGCAAACGATTCGTGGTGGACATGGATCTGGAGAAGTTCTTCGATCGCGTGAACCATGACGTGCTTATGGCACGCGTGAGGCGCAAGGTCGGGGACAAGCGGGTGCTCGGCCTTATCCGCCGGTTCCTGCAAGCGGGGCTGATGACGGGCGGGATGTGCAGTCAGCGGTCGGAGGGCTCTCCGCAAGGAGGTCCTCTCTCTCCGCTGCTGTCGAACATCCTACTGGATGATCTGGACAAGGAACTCGAACGCCGAGGTCGTGCGTTCTGCCGGTACGCGGATGACTGCAACATCTATGTGCGCACCCGCCGCTCGGGGGAGCGCGTCATGGCCTCGGTCAGCCGGTATCTGCAAACCCGGCTGAAGCTTCAGGTGAACGCCACCAAGAGTGCGGTGGACCGGCCCTGGAACCGCAAGTTCCTGGGTTACAGCATGACGGCTCACAAACAGCCACGGCTGAAGGTGGCCCCTGCGGTGGTCGCGCGGTTGAAAGACTCGGTGCGCGAGGTTTGTCGCAAGGGACGCGGTCGATCCCTGCAAACGGTGATCGACGGGCTCTCGCTGAAGCGACGGGGCTGGGTGAACTACTTCAAGCTGTCCGAAGTGAAGAACGTATTCGAGGAACTTGACGGATGGATTCGGCGTCGATTGCGCTTAATCCTTTGGCGTCAGTGGAAAAGGTGGCATACCCGGGCCAAGAAGCTGATGCAGAGAGGCTTGAGTGAGGCGCGTTCGTGGAAGTCAGCCACCAATGGGCATGGGCCGTGGTGGAACTCGGGGGCCTCGCATATGAACGCGGCTCTACCCAAGAAGTACTTCGATAACTTAGGACTTGTGTCGCTGCTTGATCACTACCGTAAACTTCAATGTGTTATTACTCCGAGCCCTAAACAGTTAACATTTTAGGCTGCGTATCGAACATGTTGTCCGTGGAAATACTTCTGAACAATCGAGGGCCTTCTCTG
>NZ_JADBGG010000034.1 GCF_014873765.1 Desulfomicrobium macestii
GGGGCTATCGATCAACTCGAAACCTGATCGCCATGATCTACCTCATCGGGGGGAGGCTTAAATTTGCCCTACCCACTTGAAACAGCGAGGAACCAGTTTCTGAGGCTAATTGAGCTTGATGCCTTGGCCAAGGCCTTCCAGGACTGCTTCGATGCCTCCCGTGACAAAAGAGATGTCACGCTCAAAGCTCTTTGGTGCTCTTTGTCACTGGATCTGTTCGGTCTCGCAGTTCTGTGAACTCGGATCGCAGCTTCACGATCTCGGACCAAAGCTTGCGAGTCCGACTGTCAATCATGCTCTCTAAACCTGCGGTTTCGTCTTCAATAGCGGCTAAACGCTCTGGAAATGACGAAACGTTCATGCTATACCCATGCATGGTGAAAAAAAAGAACACGCACGCGTAGCGTGAGAGCCGCAGGGTCTCGCGCTTGATTGTTATAATACTTTTTCTAATCCAGGATAAATACTAGTTCCTGGGGAATTATTGCCACTTTTTGGAAGCGTTAAAATGACCACGTTGCCACCCTGTAACGGGTAATAAATGCTCATCATGGGTAAATATTGCATCATGTGATTTTCAATCTTGAATTGAGATATTCAGTTGTTTCGTGATTGAACCCAATACCGTCGAGCAAATTGACTTGCCAATATTCAGGCGCGTGCTCATTCCTTGCTATGACTTTCATCTTGGAACTGCTCAAAAAATCCACGGCGGTAGCATAGCTCCTGCGGCCTATTCCGGCGAAGTCAATCAACGCTTCCCGGTCAGCCCTGCACCAGTCGCATTCCCTCGAAGCGTACCATTCACGCCATTCATCCGAATCAACTCGCAACCAATCACCCTCCAGTTCTAAGTCAGGCCTTGGTTTTGCAAAAATGCGCATCACCGGATAGAGCGCATGGGTCACAGGATGATCACCCATGACCGACCATATGCCGCCTTGGAACAAGGAGGCATACAGCGGGACATAGAAATCGTCATGCGGTAACTGTAGATGGTAAATCGTGAGGGGGCGGCCCGCTGTTGTGGTCGCCTTTCGTGTCGAGATGAGCCCAGCATCTTCGAGGATGCGCAGTCCACGACGCACAGTCTTGCGACTGTTGAGGCCAGACAGGGCGCAAATGAGCTCCTGGCTCGGCCAGCATTTATGATCACGATTCTCAAAATGTAGAAGGACAGGCAAAACAGATTTTGAAGCCAGGGGCAGTTCCGCCCAAATTCCTGGGGTATCAATCAAGCCGTCAGACGATACTTTGAAAATCAATGACCTTGGAAATTGACAGAACCGGCCTAATGTCGACTGATCAAATATTTTCCATCGATATGTGAAGCCCGGATCAAGAGTATCGACAGCAGGCAGCAGCGCGGATTCGTGTTTTTGTGCTGGCTTTTTCGTGGGACGTTTCTTGACAGCACTCATGAATCACCCCGACAGCAAAAACCTTGACAGTCAAAATAAATTGGCCAAAAAGGTTCTAGCGGATTTGAATCACCTCCCCGCCCATCCTTGAAGCCCCGGCCTTCCACGCTGGGGTTTCCCTTTTCTGGAATCATGGTCAGCGCTCCCCAATCGGGGTAATCTTGGATGCTTCTAAGAAGGTGTCGAGGTCTTCTCTCAAATATCGCACACTGCGAGAAATTTTCAAATACTTAGGGCCTTTGTTGTAGAACCGCCAGGCCTGCAAAGTTTTGACTGACATTCCAAGGTACGCTGCTGCTTCTTGCTCTCGCATCGTTCTTTGCACGTTGGGGATGTAGTCGACATGTTTTTTCGGTTCGTTGATCATACCCATGTTGTCATCTCCTTTTGGAATAAAAAATGGCCGCCTGCGGGACACCACATACGACCATCGGAGACCATAGAACTAAAAATATGGATATGACTTTATTTTACATGCGCTACTGTCGGACACTGAAATCGGTTTCTAATATCAGGCCCCCTATATTTCGAGCACTTCTACGGCATCAATACATTTGCGCGTATTGGCAAGCCAGCGCTGAAACTGCCTTTCGCTGGAATTTGCCTTACCAAAGTTCTTCGGCCCATGTTCTTTCAGTTTTTTTCGAACTCTGCGAATTCCTTCGGCGTCTGACACCTCATTTTCTTCTATATAGTCAAACAATAAGAGGCCAATAGCGCGGGATTCATCGCTTACAGTTCTGTACACAACGCCCTTAGCGCAAAGCTCTTCCTGTATCCTTTTAATATCATAATCAACTAATATTCCAAAATCTAAGGCATTAAAATCATTTTTTAAATATTCATGCTTTATATATTTAAGCAAATCTCTTATATCAGTTATAATATAATTCGTATTATTATTAATATCTACAGAAACATGTAAAATATTTCTTTCATTAATATTGTAAGAGATAATCGAACTATCCCTTTCAACTGGATTTAATGATTTTCCAATGCAGATATCATTTACTATATCTAAAGGGTTTTGCTTCCAACATGCATAAGAAAAATTATTATTTATATACTTGCTTAATTCTAATAATCTGCTTATATCATTATAATTATCATTATAAAAATCAAGATCAGTATTTTCAAAGTAGTTTATACCTCTCAAGCAACTTTTGTACAAAATTTTTTTTAATTCAATATTTTCACCACATAATGAGTAAATATAGTCATAAGTTGCATTTTTTTCATTTGCCATCTGTTTATAGTTAATATTTCTTACAGTATATTGACCTTTCCAGTATGTATACCCATTAACCCATTTAATAGAAGCAGTATTTTTTTGTACTGGCATGTAATCTACCTCTGATTATATCCTGAATATATCCAGAAGGGGCACCCCCCTTTCGCCGCCGATGATCAGTCGGCGGCTAGGCCCTGGAAAGATTCCGCCTGGCCCGACGTCAGAATCATTTCCCGTTGATACTGACCACCTTGTTTTGCTCTTCGGCCAATCCGTTGAAAATATCGTCCACCACCTGCCCGGCCCGAGTCAGGCTTTCGTCACGCAAATGGGCGTAACGCTGGGTCATGTCTGCGCTCTTGTGAGTCATGAGCTTTTGCAAGGTGTACATATCCACCTTGCCCGAGCTGGCCAGCATGGACGCGTACACATGCCGTAATCCATGAAGGGCGCGGAAATCTTTAGGCAAGCCCGCCGCCTTCTTGATCTTATTCACCTGATCCGCAATCCTTGTTCGCGGCGCATAATTGCCGTTTTTGTCAGGTCGACCGGCAAAAACAAACTGGCAAACCTTGGGCATGGATTCGAGCAACTTCCTCGCCTGAGCATTCATCGGGATAGTCTGATCCTTCCCGCCCTTGGGGTCACGCAACCGGATGAAACCACGATCAAAGTCAAGGTCCGACCATTCCAGTTTGAACATCTCCCCACGCCTCATGCCCGTGTAAAGAGCGCAAAGCATCATCGGCCCGGCCACAGGGTGCTTGTCCTTCTCGATTGCATCCAAAAGATCTTGGAGCTGATCCGGAGTCAAGTCCTCGGTCCTGTGGTTATTCAGTTTGGGAAGTTCCAGTTTGAAGGGTAGGGGCGGACACAGATTGCGGTTCACGCCAAAGTTGATGATCCGGCGCAAGAGTTCCAGAGTATTGTGGACTGTAGCGGGCTTGCGGGTCTTGCTCATCTTCACCCGGAGACGATCGACGGAAAGGGGATCAATCTCGCTTGGGGTCTTGGAGCCGAAAGCCGGATCAATGTACATGCTAAAACGGTAATCGTCCGTGATGGCAATGCGGGCCTTGTCCTCATTGTTTGCCCGGTATTCCTTCCATAACTTGCTAATGGTCCACCGCCCGGACTCTGATTCTTTAGCGGCCTGTTCTGCTGCCCGGATCTCTGAATTCGTTGGAGCCCTCCCTCGAATCTTGTCAGCACGGACCAGCGACGCAAGGAACGGACTCCAATACTTTTTATGGTTCGGCTTTGGGGCCTTCTCGGAGGTCCGCCCCACCTTGTCCTCGTAGAGCTTTCCATCACGCTTGTAACGGATGTAGATGATGTGGTCCGGCTCACCACTGGCAGGGGAAACAGAGGCAACAAGAAAGACTCCCTTAAAACCTTCAGCCGCGATTCGTTTCTGTCTGGCCATGTGTCTCCTCCCGATCTCTGCGCGTTGCCTGGGCAGGAACGCAGGGACTATTTCCCCCACCGCTGCCCCCACCGTTTAAGATCAAAATAAGCCAAATTTGAGGGGTGTCAATAGTAAAGTATACGCAATAACTATCTGATAAATAACATAAAATAGAAATGAGTAAAAAATGGTAAAAAAGATAAGTCTGCGTTCGGGACGCAGAGACCGGAGGTTCAAATCCTCTCATCCCGACCAGAAAATCAAGGGCTTGGATATAAAAAATCCAGGCCCTATTTTTTTGGTAATATTCACCGACAACACAAGCCACATGAGAACCCGCACGTCACTTTCGGACCCAACAATTTCAAGCACATCGCATAGCCACCACGCTAAATCGGAAAATTTCAAAACATGACAAAGGATCTCCTTGAGCATGAGGAAGAAGTCTTCATCTGCGGTCGCCAGTCCAACTATTGCGGGCTCTAGCCCAACAGAAAAGGCCCCGTCAGGAATGGCGGAGCCTTGATCATTTCTACTATTCCCGATTCCACGCTTCACCGCCCACTTGCATCGCGTTCTGGTTTGCCGCCCCCCTCTTCCTGTTATTTTGCTCACAATTTCTGCGGATTGCGAAACCTGCCGCCCTACGCTACGAGGAAGGGAATTTTGCGAAAATTGTTGCCGGGAGTGGCACGTTAGGCAAGGCCTGTAGACCGCCGAGGAATTCGAGTAGCTGCCAAGTTGGGCAAGGCCACACTTTACCTTTCTGTTTTGTCATTTACCCGCAAACATCCCGACGTCGGCGAAACTGTTAGCCACACACGCCCCGACCAAAACGCGAATATTCATCAAAGGAACAATATGGCCAGCCGTGCAGCACCAAAACAGGAAGAGCCCGTGGAGGCAATCAAACAGGCTCAACGCCTGAAATCGCCAGGACTCATCGCCAACAACGAAGCCTTTCTCCGCCTGCTGACCGAGGGCATCAAGGTCAGCTATCAAGTGCAGGGACAGGTACGCGGGCGACTGGCCATAAATCCAGAAAAACGACCTTATATTTCTGGATCAACTGAAGTCATTTAATTATGAAAAATTTAATAGAATCATGCTATTACTTTATTGCAGGCCACGGCAGGGGGTGGGCGTTCTCGTCCAGCGATTTGCTGAGCCGTTTCAGCCGCCAGCAGGCCGACAGTCTGCTTTCGGAACTGGTCAAGCAAGACAAGATCCGCCGGGTCGCCAGAGGAATTTATGATTACCCCGCCTACAGCGAATTGCTGAAAAAACAGCTCAGCCCGGACATGGATCAAGTGGCCAATGCCTATGCCCGCAAGTTCAACTGGCGCATTGCCGTTTCCGGCGAAACAGCCCTGTACATGCTGGGACTGTCCACCCAGGTACCAGCCAGTTATGTGTATCTGAGTGATGGTCCCGGTCGCCGCTATGAGGTGATGGGACAGGTGCTGGAATTTAGAAAAATCAAACTGAGGGACATGGGCTTTAAGCATCGTAATAGCACATTGCTGGTTCAAGCGCTCAAGGCGCTGGGCAAAGAGCACGTTACGCCGGAGGTAATCACCAGGATTCGGACACAGCTTGATCCCGGGCATTATGAGCGCATTCTCAGAGACACCCAAAGTAGCACCGGTTGGGTCCATGAAGCCATCCGACAAATATGCAGGCCCGACGGCGATGGATGAAGTAGCCTATCTTCCGGACAAGCAGCGTAAAGAGCTGTTCGCCGAGACGTCGGCGGCAACAATAATCCACCCGGTATGCTCCGCTCTTGCCTCTTCCTCCGCCAGAGAAACGCACCTTGCCCACCCCGCCCTTGCCTTGCAGGACGTGAGGTCGTAGGAACACGGCCAAGCACCCAGGAGCAATACATGAAACCACCCATTTCTTTCGGCATAAAGACCGTGATCATCATCGGCCTGTCTGTAGGCCTGGCATTGGCCTTCAACGCCACGCGGCTGGACAGGCTGCCTCTGGTCCATGATCCGGAAGTCGCGGCGCAGGCCGCTGCCCAGCGCGGGGAGATATCCCTCGCCGACGCGGTCCTTCTTTTTGAATCCGGAAAAGCCGTTTTTGTCGATGCGCGGGAAGCAGGCGAATATGAGCATGGACACATTGAAGGCGCGCTGTCCCTTGACCCTCTTTCATTCGGACAGAGCTTTCCCGCACTGCGGGAGCTGCTCGAAGGGGCGACGACGATCGTGACGTATTGCGACGGGGAGTACTGCGAACTGAGCCGGGAACTGGCCGAGCAGCTGGAAAGTATGGGATTGCAGGACGTCCGCGTGCTCAAGAACGGCTGGACCCTGTGGCGCGACCAGGGACTGCCCACCGCCACTGGCGGCCAGGCAGCACCGGAGCAGACCTCCCCGACGCCGATGAACGAAGGAGAGACGCACCCGGCCGAGCAGTCAAACGGGACCGCGCCGCCGCAAGCGCCACTGGAAGTGCCTACGGAAACGCCTATGGAAGCGGGCCCTCTGGAACCCGCGCCCCTGGAGCCCCCCCTTGAGCCGACAATCCCGGATCAAGCGCCCCTGGAGGCCGCTCCGGCCAAGCCCGCGCCATTGGACCGGCATCAAGAACCCGCGCCCCAGGAACAGCCGTCTTTGGACTCTGCCCCGCTGGAACCAGCTCCGCTGGAAACCGCCCCGGTGGAAACCGCTCCAATGGAAACCGCGCCTGAGGAACCGGCGACTCAGTCCCCTCCCCTTGATTCAAAACCCCTGGGAGAAAAATCATGAACGCAGCATCCTTGTCCCGGGGCTCGCGCCTGGCCCTGGCCCTCATCTTCGTGGCTGCCGCCCCTCAGAAAATCATGGCTCCGGCGGATTTCGCCGCCAGCGTGGGCAGCTATCTCATCCTGCCGGACATACTCATCAATTTCACAGCCCTGACCCTGCCCTGGCTGGAAATGATCGTGGCCTTCCTGCTCGTGTGCCGCGTCTGGACCGGGCCCGCCCTGTTCCTGGCCAACGCCATGCTCATCGTCTTCCTGGGCGCGATCCTTGGCGCATACTTCCGGGGCATCGACCTGAACTGCGGGTGCTTCTCCAGCACGCCCGGGACTTCCGGCGACATGGTCTTCTACATCGTCCGCGACGTCATTTTCGTGGCCATCGGCCTGACGGCGGCCTGGTTCCATCGGCGCGGGCTCGACGCGGACTAGGCCGATCCCGGCACTGGACCGGCCAGAACGCATTCCCGCCATCCCCGCACGGAATTGATCAGCCACAGGCGCGTGCAGCGGGGCAGATCATCCACCAGCACCACGTCTTCCCTAATCCGGCCTTCCTGCAGCAACCGGGCACGCATGGTGCCCGGCAGCAGTCCGCAGGCAAGAGACGGTGTCAACAGTTCGCCATCAAGTTCGACGACCAGATTGGCGATGGTCGATTCCGTCACCTCGCAGCGTCCGTTCCAAAGCAGCACATCATCCACCCCCGCCACTTGCGCCTTGGCCTGATCGTAAACGGCGCGCCTTGTGGTCTTGTGGAAAAGAAACGGATCGGCCGCATCCACCGCCGACAGAGCCAAAGACACCCGGCAGGGCGACGGTCCGGGCAAGGGACGATGTTCAATGCTCCAGACACCGGCAACGTCCATGGTCAGACGCAGCACCCCTTCCATGCCGCAAGCCGCCGAGATTTCCCGTAACAAGGCTTCCCGCAAGGCTTTCTGGTCAAACCTGAAGCCGAAATACGCGGCGCTCTCTTTCAAGCGCAGCAAATGTTCGTCGAGCAGAAAAATGCCCTCGCCCCGGGCCCAGCGCATGGTTTCAAGCAACGAGAATTCCGGCTCCGGGTCGGCCAGCACGCGGGCCTTGATGCGCGTCTCCCGGAATTCCGCCCCCGGATCGGAATCCCAGACAATGCCCCCGCCCACTCCATACTCGGCCATGCCCAGGGATTTTTCGACCAGAACCGTGCGGATGGCCACGTTGAAACGCGCCTTGCGGCCGGGACTGATCACTCCGATGCACCCGGTATAGATGCGGCGCGGCGAAATTTCGAGTTCTTCAATGATGTTCATGGTCCGGACTTTGGGTGCGCCGGTGATCGAGGCGGCCGGAAACAGGGCCGCCATGACCTGGGCTGTGGACTCCCGCGTGCGTCCGCTCACCAGCGAGGTCAGCTGCCAGAGCGTCGGATAGCGCTCCGCGCGGAAAAGCTCGGGCACGTGCACGCTGCCGGGCAGGCAGATCCGTCCGAGGTCGTTTCGGACCATATCGACGATCATCACGTTTTCGGCCCGCTCCTTTTCCGATACGGCAAGGCCCCGGGCCAAGGCCTCGTCCTCTTCGCGCCAGCGCCCCCTCGGAGCGGTGCCCTTCATGGGACGGGACCAGATCTCCTCCCCATCGCGCTCGAAGAACATTTCCGGCGAAGCGCTGCACAGCGCAAAATCGGCGGTGTCGAGAAAGGCCGCGTGCGGCGACGGCTGGCGACTGACGAGCCGACCGAAGAAATCCCAGGGGTCCATGTCGAACCGGGCGCGCAGACGATGGGTGAAATTGACCTGATAGGTTTCGCCCCGAGCCAGATATCCGCGGATGCGTTCCAGGGCGCGTCCATGGGCCCCGGCGTCCAGCTCCGAGACCCAATCAAGGGCGTGTCCAGGCTTTGACGGGCCCAGGGATATGGTGGCGGGGGATTCAAAAAGGCCGAACCAGGCCAGGGGAAAATCGCCGCAGCAGGCACGGGGCATGGCCGGGTCGAAGGCCCTGCCCGCCTCATAGGCCAGAAACCCCACGGCATGAAGCCCGCCCTTTTCCACTTCGGCTTCAAGGTGGGCCAGCAGCGCGGGCACTTCCTCGTGCCTGCGGGCCACAAAAATGGCCCGGGGGCGCTCGTAGCGCACCCAGGCCGAATGTTCGGAGGAATAGAGGACAGCGACGGACATGGTCCTGCCCTATCGCGCGCCCCGGCGCAGCGCAACAAGGCAAAGGGTCCCGCCCCATGGCCGGGTGCCGGTGCTTCAAGGCAGCCTCGCCGAGACCCTGTTCGCAGGTGAAGGAAAAAACGGCGCAAAGGACAAAAAAACCACGGCCGGAAGGTGCCAGTTCCTTCCGACCGCGGATACGCGAAAGCCGAGCCGCCCTGATTTCTATGCGATCACGAAGGCAACGAGCTGCCCCATGAAATGCACGACATCCGACATCTGGTTTAAAAGTGTATCGCTCCAGCCATAAGCAACAAGAGTCGCCATCCCGGCAAGCCAGAAAAGGTAACATAACTGCTTCATGACATTCCCCCCAAGATCTTAATGGATATGATCGGCGCTTCTTTTTGAGCGCCTGGACTTTCCATTGAGCAAAGGGTGTGCCTAAGCGACCATTCCACGGCAACGTGCCGTCATGCCTTGAGTTTTCGATATCCGGTCAAAATATGAGTAGTTTGATCCAAATAACCTAGCGCAAAGACCGTACACCGTGCGCAATACTTCTCTCACTACCCATCCTTCTCGGTACGCTCTGATAAAAAACCCTTCCTGAAACTACCTATCTCCGAGACAGAACGCGTATAAATACTCGTAGAATTATCGGATCAATCCCTAGTCATCACAAATCAGTTCGTTGTCCTGGACCCGCCACCGACCAGCTCGTCCATAAGCTGGCCCAATCTTTCCAGATGCGTCTTTTCCTCACTGGCGATCTGCTCCAGGATGGCGCGGTTGTCATCGCTCTGGGTCCAGGCGGCGGAACGGATGTAAAGATCCAGGGCCTGGGCCTCGATGGACATGGCCAGGGAGATGACATCGACCGGGCTTTCGAAGTCAGGCTTGAAGCGCTCCATGTATTCCTCGGTGGTCATGCCGCCTTCCATGAGCGGAGTGACGAACCGGCACTCGAAATCCCCGCGATCGTCCTTGCCGGTGATGCGGGTGTATTCGGCGAAAAGGCGGTCCTTGTGCTTGATTTCGATGTCGGCCAGGAGGCGGAACACGCTCTTGACCTTTTCATCGCTGACCCGGTCCAGCATGCGCAGATAAAAGTCGCGCAGCCCCTCTTCCAGGGAATAGGCCGTGGCCAGAATCATTTCGGCGCTGTCGAGCTCCGCGAAAATGTCCACGCCGGCCTCTTCCGCGCCAAAGGCAGCCTGACCGTTCCAGGCCTTGAAACCTCCGCTCATGTTGATGACCTGCTCATAGCCCTTGCCGGCCAGGGTCTGGGCTGCGATCCGGCTGCGCCCGCCAATGGCGCAATAAACCAGAACCGGCTTGAACGGGTCGATCTGGTCCAGGGAGTCGGTCAGCACCGCCAGCGGCACAAGCGTGGCTCCGGGGATATGCCCCTCCTCGTATTCCCCCGGCTGACGTACATCAAGAATGGTCACTTCCTGCAGGGTCTTGTCGGACAGATAGGCCCGGGCCTCGTCGGGATTCATGGACTGAACCGGGGTCAAGAATTGTTTCCAGCGCATTGTAAGTCTCCTCCATCTTTATATCTTGGCACCATGCCCCTTGCGCCAAGAAAACTCAATACGATCGGCGCGTTGACACGAGGCTTTAATCATCGTATTTTTACGAAATACGATATGTTTGACCGGAGCACATCATGACCCAGGAACAGACCTTGGCCTCTCTCTGCAAAGCCCTCGGGCATCCCGCGCGCGTGGCGATCCTGAAGCATCTCCTGCAGGTGGACAGCTGCATCTGCGGAGAGATCGTGAACATCCTGCCCCTGGCCCAATCCACGGTCAGCCAGCATCTGAAGCAGCTCAAAGAAGCGGGCCTGATCCGCGGCGAGATCGAAGGACCGCGCATCTGCTATTGCGCGGACAAAGGCCGTCTGGCCGAACTCAAAAACCTCATCACCTCTCTGTAGGCTCGAAATGAAACCTCTGCAGCCCTTTCCCATGGCCCCTGGCGGACCCTGCGACGAACTCCGCGAGACAGACGCGCTTTCCTGCGCGACCTCCCCGGCACCCGGCCCGTGCTGAGGCCCGCCACCCGCCCCTGGTGCAGGGGTGGACGACCTGGCCGGCTATCGGATCGAGTCCTATGTGGACGGCTTTCTGCCCACCGCGCATGCCCGGGTACCCCGTGTCAGAACCAGGCCCACCCGCCTGGACCGGCTCGGGACCTGCCGCGCCCGGCTGGGACTTGACCGCAACAACTACACCGTCAACCCCGGCCTGTACGCCATCGGCAGCCCCGGGCCCGAAGCACCCGTCATCGTCACGGCCAACTACAAGCTGACCTTCGACACGGTCCGATTCGCCCTGGCCGGACGGAACCTCTGGCTGCTGGTCACCGACACGCGCGGCATCAACATATGGTGCGCGGGCGGCAAGGGCACCTTCAGCGCCGGGGGCATCGCCGAACAGGTGCGCAAGACCGGCCTTGAGCGCATCGTCTCCCATCGCCGTCTCATCCTGCCCCAGCTCGGAGCCAACGGAGTGCGCGCCCGCGACCTGCGCAAGGCCTGCGGCTTCGAGGCCGTCTTCGGGCCCGTGCGCGCCGGCGACCTGCCCCGCTATCTGGACAATGGCATCGACGAAGCCATGCGCGCGGTGACCTTCAGTCTCAGGGAGCGGGCCGAGGTCATTCCCGTGGAGCTGGTCCTGGGCTGGAAACTGATCCTGACCGCGATCCTGGTGACGGCGGTGCTCAGCCTCATCGGCCCAGAATTCTCCCTGAACGCAATCCTGCAGCGATGGGCCCTGGCCTCCACCGCCACGGGCCTTGGCCTGACCGCCGGGGCGATCCTGTTCCCCCTGCTCCTGCCCGCGTTGCGCACGCGCCTCTTCTCCCTGGGCGGAGCCGGGCTGGGGCTGGCTCTGGCCGTGCTGACGCCGGCCATCTTTCCCCAGCTCTCCTGGGTCGCCACCGCGGGCGCGGGGCTCTGGACCGTATCGCTCGCTTCCTGGCTGGCTCTCAACTTCACCGGCTCCACGCCCTACGCCTCACCTTCGGGGGTGGAAAAAGAGATGCGAAAAGCCATCCCGATCCTGGCCGTCGGCACGCTCCTGGCCGCGATCCTTTTCGTGACCGCCAATTTCCTGTGAGGACAACATGAAAAACTTCCGCCATCTCGAAAACGTGGCCACCCTGGCCTACGACCGCGACAAATGCGTGGGCTGCGGCCTCTGCGCCACGGTCTGTCCGCACCGCATTTTCGCCGTGCAGGACGGCAAGGCCGAAGTTCTGGACCGCGAGGCATGCATGGAATGCGGCGCCTGCGCCCTGAACTGTCCGACCTCGGCCATCACCGTCACTCCCGGGGTGGGCTGCGCGGCTTACATCATCCAGACGTGGCTGCCGGGAAAACGCGGAGCATCCTGCTGCTGAAACCTTGACCACGACCAAGAAATGCACGAGTTTCGTCAGCGCAAACCCAAGGAGAAATCATGCTCAACCGCACCGAAGCTCTCGCAATGATCAAGGACAGCGCGCCGGATCATCTACTCATTCACGCACTGGAAACCGAGGCCGTCATGCGCGCCCTGGCCACCCGCCTGGGCCATGATCCCGAAACCTGGGGCTTGGCCGGGCTGCTGCACGACCTCGACTATCCCCAGACCAAGGAGACGCCTGAAAGGCACGGCCTGCTCACGGCCGAAATGCTGACCGGCAAGCTTCCGGATGACGCGGTGCAGGCCATCGCCCGCCACAACGAGATCAACGGCAACCAGCCCGAATCCCAATTCGATTACGCCCTGCGCTGCGGCGAAACCGTGACCGGCCTCATACACACGGCGGCGCTGGTCCGGCCGACCCGCATGCAGGGCATGGAGGCCAAGAGCCTGAAAAAGAAAATGAAGGACAAGGCGTTTGCGGCCTCGGTCTGCCGCGAGACCATCAGGGAATGCGAAAAGATCGGCATGGAGCTTGGCGATTTCCTGAGCCTGGCCATCGGTGCGATAACCGCCATCGAGACCGAAGTGGGCCTGGCGGCATCCTGACTCCCGCAGGCCCCATGCAAGGATTCCTCCTTCACGCCTCCAACCGCCTGGAAATCCTGACCGAGCTGCTCGCCAGGGTCCTTGGCGGTCCATTGGACCCCATGCAGCCGGAAACCATCCTGGTCCAATCCGGCGGCATGCAACGCTGGGTCTCCATGCAGCTGGCCCGCAAGCACGGGATCTGCGCGGGCGTCCACTTCCCCTTTCCGGTGGCCTTCGCCTACGACCTTTGCCGCGAACTGCTGGACGACGTGCCCCGTGAATATCCCTTGAGCAAGGAACGCATGCTCTGGAGCATCGTGCGCCTGCTGCCCGGGCTGCTGGACGAGCCGCAATTCGCCCCCCTGAAACGATACGTACGCGACGACTCGCAGCTCAAGGCCGTGCAGCTGGCCGAGCGCATCGCCTACCACTTCGATCAATACCTCATCTTCCGTCCGCACTGGTCCGCCCGCTGGGAGAGCGGAACGACGAGCGGCGACTTCCGACTGCCCGGACACATGGCCAGTGAAGCCTGGCAGGCCCGTCTCTGGCGCGAACTGATCCGGAACATGCCCGGAGAGCACCGCGCCGCCCTGCTGGACCGGGCCATCGCCAGCCTGAACAGCGGCGCGCCCCTGCCGGAACTTCCCTCCCGCATATGCGTCTTCGGCATCCCGACCCTGCCGCCCATCTATCTGGATCTGCTGACGGCCCTGGCCCGGCGCAGCCAGGTGCACGTCTTCCTGCTCAGCCCCTGCCGCACGTACTGGGGGGATCTCATGACCCGCCGGGAGCAGCGGCGCGCCTACCGCACCCAGGACTCAACCTCCGAGGAACGCCCCGAAGACGCAACGCCCCTGGCCGGGCTCGGCGCGGTCGGGCGGGATTTCCTGGAACTGCTGCTCGACAGGGACGCACTGGAAACAAAGCTTTACGATGAGCCCGACGCATCACGAATGCTCGGCAGGCTCCAAGCCGATCTGCTGGACCTGAATTCATGCGAGGAGAAGATCGATTTTTCGGACAGTTCCATCCAGATCCATTGCTGCCACAGCCCCCTGCGTGAAATGGAAGTACTGCGGGACCTCATCCTTGATCTTCTGACAGAGGACCCGTCCCTCTCGCCCCAGGACATCCTGGTCATGAACCCGGACATCGAAGGCTACGCGCCCATGATCCAGGCCGTGTTCGGCACATCCGAGGAAAACATCCCCTTCTCCATCTCCGACCGCAAGCCCACCAGGGCCGCCGAGACCATTCGCATCTTCCTGGAGTTCCTTGAATTCGGCCAGCAGCGTTTCGAAGCCTCCCGGGTCTGCGCCCTGCTCGAAGCCCCGCCCGTGCGAGAACATCTGGGGCTGGACGCGGCCGAAACGGGCCGTGTGCTTGAATGGGTCCGGCAGAGTGGCATCCGCTGGGGCCTGGACCAAAATTTCCGCAGGAACGCCGGACTGGGAGAATACGGCCAAAATACCTGGGAGAGCGGACTTGGCCGCCTTTTTCTGGGCTACATGACCGGACAGGCCGAGACCATGCGCGGCATCGCCCCTTTGGCCCTGCGCGGCGCGGCCGAACAGGAGTTGCTGGGCAAAGTCACGGCATGGATCGACAATCTCGCAACCCTGTGGGGCAGGCTGCGCGGCACCCACACGCCGCAGGAGTGGCGCGAGTGTCTGCTGTGGATTCTTGAAACCTTCTTCGCCCAGGACCGCACCCAGGCCGAGGCCCTGCTCGCCATACGCACGGCGGTGTCCGACCTGACCAAAGACATGGGCAATTTCGAGGCCGACGGCCGGACCATGCTCCATCTCATCCGCAAACGCCTGGACGAAAGCGGAGGCGAATCCGGCTTCCTGGCCTCGGGCCTGACCTTCTGCGGCCTGAAGCCCATGCGTTCCATCCCCTTCCGGGTGATCTGCCTGACGGGCCTGACCAGCACGGCCTTTCCGCGCCAAGACCTGCCACCTGGCTTCGATCTCATGACCGCCCGCCCCAGGCCCGGCGACCGGTCCTTGCGCGAGGACGACCGCTATCTCTTCCTTGAGAGCATCATCTCGGCACGCGACAATCTCATCCTGACCTATCCCGGCCTCTCCCAATCGGACAATGCCGAGGCCCCGCCCTCGGTCCTGGTTTCCGAGCTGCTGGACTTTCTCGACAAATGCTACACCGCGGACGGCAAGAAGCCCTCCGAGGCGCTCCGCTTCCGGCACAAGTTGCAGGCCTTTCACCCGGACTATTTCAGCGCGGATGCGCCGATATTCTCCTATTCCAGACAGAACCTCGCCGCCGCGCGCGCCCTTTTCAAAAGCCACGCCCCCAGGACATTTTTCCCTGAAGCGATCCCCGCCGATCCGGAGCTGCCTGAAAGCGAGATCGACATCGAAGAGCTAATCCGCTTTTTCATGCACCCATGCCGTCAGCTGCTCAGAAAATTGCGCATCAACCCGGCGGGCGGCGAGGAAGATTTTCCTGATGAAGAGCCACTCAAGGCGCCGTCGGGCCTGGAGGCCTACGGCCCGTTGCAAACACTCCTGGACCGGACTCTGCAAGCGCCTGACGCCGATCTTGGCGAGCTGCTCCTGGCCTGGCAGATCCTGCCGCCCGGCCACGCCGGGACCGACGCCGGACGAAAGCTCCTGGCCTCCATCCATTCCCTTGCGCAACAGGCCCGAACGTTCATCGACGGAGCCAAGGAGGAGCAGCTCGACCTGCGCCTGCATCTCGATCGCTTCAGGCTCACGGGCCGCATAGGTCTCCACGGCGACCGCATTCTTGGCTGCCGCCCGGCCAAGACCAACGCCAGGGACATGCTCAGCCTCTGGATCAGGCACCTGGCAGCGGCAGCGGTCGGCAGTCCGGCGCAATCGCTGCACATAGGCACCCAGGCCAGCTTCATGGCCCCGGCGGTCAAAGACGCCGGGCACACGCTTAAACAACTCCTGCTCGCATACGAACGCGGCATGGTTTCGCCGCTGCCCCTCTTTTCCCGTACCTCCCTGGCCTTTGCCGAAGCACGCTTCGCGGCCAAGCCCAAGACGCGGCCGCAGGCCCTGGCCAGCGCGCTCAAGCAGTGGGAGGGCGGCTACATGGTCAGCCCCGAGCGCGACGATCCGTACCTGTCCTTTCTGTACCGGGACCAGGAGCCCGACTGGGAGGACTTCATGGACGTGGCCGAAGAGATTTTCGCACCGATCCTCGGAGGCGCGTCATGAAGCGGCCCATGAACCTCTGCACCGCGCCCCTGAACGGCACCACGCTCATCGAAGCCAGCGCGGGGACCGGCAAGACCTACACCCTGGCCGGACTTTTCGTGCGTTTGCTACTGGAAAGGAATCTGACAGTGGACCAGATCCTGGTGGTGACCTTCACGGAGGCCGCCACGGAGGAGCTGCGCGGCCGCATCCGCAAGCGTCTGTCCGACATGGCCGGAGTGCTGGCCGACGAACTTGAGGCGGACGATGAGCTTGAACGCGACCTCCTGGCCCGCTTTGGCGGCACCGACTCCGCCCGTCGCCTGGCCCTGGCCGTGCGCAACTTCGATCTGGCCCAGATCTTCACCATCCACGGCTTCTGCAAGCGCATGCTCGGCAAGAACGGCTTCGAGTGCTCGGCCCTCTTCGACACGGAACTCGTACCCGACCTCAAGGATCTGCGCCGCCAGGTCTGCGTGGACTTCTGGCGCGAACACATCCTGCCCCTGCCCGGCCTGACCGGATCCGAGGTGCGCGCAAGGCTGGCCCCGGAACATCTGGAAGAGCTGGCCGGCCTGCCTTTCCTGACCCAGAAAATCAGAATCGTTCCCGACACCATCCCGCCGGACCCGGCGCCCCTGGATCAGGCCGTGCGGGAAGCCTGTGAGAGGCTTGGCGACTCATGGGCCGTAGTTGAGCGGGAGGTCCGGGAGCTGCTCCTTGGTCAGGCCGGCAACTTCAACGCGCGCATGTTCACGCCAGGCAAGCTGGACCAGCGTCTGGATGCGATGCAAAACTTTCTGGCAGATCCCGGCATCGGCCCCAAGGACCGCCTCAAGCTCCTTGGCGAGCTGACCCCGGAGTACATGCGGGCCATGACCAAGAAGTCCTTCACGGCGCCTGAGCATCCATTCTTCGAACGCGTGCAGGAAATCCTGACCCTGATCCAGGCATTGAGCCAGGCCCTTGGTCCTTTCGTGGTCCGTCTGCGCCATCAATTCCTGACCGGCGTCACGGCGCGCATGGACGAACTCAAGAAGCGCCGCAACGTGCAGGGCTTCGACGACCTGCTGCGCAACATGCACGCGGCCCTGGCCAGTCCCGAGCTGGTCGCGGCGGCCCGGAGCCAGTACCACGCGGCGCTCATCGACGAGTTTCAGGACACCGACAGCCTGCAATACGACATCTTCCGCACCCTGTTTGCCGCCCGCGACGAGGATGACGGCAATGAACGCGCCCTCTTTCTCATCGGCGACCCCAAGCAGGCCATCTACTCCTTTCGCGGCGCGGACCTGCACACCTATCTGGACGCGGCCAAGGACTGCGCCCGGAGCACGACCCTTGGCGTCAATTACCGCTCCACTGTCGAGCTGATCGAAGCCGTGAACCGGCTTTTTTCCAGGAACCAAAACCCCTTCCTGCATGAAGACATCACCTACCAGCCGGTCAGCGCTCCGGGTCCGGATCAGGAAAAATTCATGCACGATGGGCAGCTCTGCGCGCCCATGGTCATCTGGCAGGTTCAAAGCGAGGACAAACCCTTGAGCAAGGGCGCGCTGCTCCCGCGCATCTGCCGCGCCGTCTCCGCCGAGATCAGCAGACTGCTGCGCGATAGCGCCGAGGGGCGAGTCCGCATCGGCGAGAAATCCCTTTTGCCCGGCGACATCGCCATTCTGGTCGAAACTCACGCCCAGGGCGAAGCCGTGCATCAGGCCCTTGGTCGCCTTGGCATCCCCGGGGTTCTGACTCACACCAGCTCGGTTTTCGCCAGCGCCGAGGCCACGGAACTGCTGTCCGTGCTGCGGGGCATGGCCGATTGCCGTCGCCCGGCAGCGCTGCAAACTGCCCTGGCCACGTCCGTGATCGGCCTTACAGCGCCAGAACTGGCCAGACTGGACGAGGATGGCGGAGAACTCGAAAGATGGTTCGAGCGCCTGCTCGCCTGCCGGGACCTCTGGGAACGCCGGGGCGTCATGGCCGCCGTGCGCCGGCTCTTTGCCGACCTGTCCGTGCGTGAACGCCTCGTCTCCCTGCAGGGCGGGGAGCGGCGCATGACCAACGTCCTGCATTGCCTGGAGCTGCTCCACGCCCGTGAACGCGAATCGGGCGCATCCATGCACGCCCTGCTGACCTGGTTCGCGCGGCAGTTGCACACCGCCACCAGCGAGGAATCGCAACTGCGCCTGGACACGGACCGCGAGGCGATCCAGATCGTGACCATCCACAAGAGCAAGGGCCTGCAGTATCCGGTGGTCTTCTGTCCCTTTGTTTACGGAAAGGCCAGGTGCCCCGAGGACAGGGCGCTGATTCACGATGACGGCCTGCTGCTGGATCTGGGATCGCCGGACCTGCCAGCCCGAAAAAGCATGGCCGAGACCGAGGCCCGCACCGAGCGCGTCCGCCTGCTGTATGTGGCCCTGACCCGGGCGGTGAACCGCTGCTACGTGGTCTGGGGACGCATCCGCGAGGCCGAGACCTCCGGCGCGGCCTGGCTTTTTCATGGCCGTCATGCAGACGGCGACGGCTCCCTGAGCTGGGATGTCATCCCTGAAGAGACGCTCGCCGCCGATCTTGCCGAACTGGCCTGCGAGCACATCGAGGTGACGGCCATGCCCGACACGGAGCCCGAGCAGGGTCCAGCGCAATTCACCCACGCGCCGGACCTCGACTGCCGGACATGGGAGCGCACTCTTGGTCCAGGCCAGGGCCTGGCCAGCTTCACGGGCCTGACACGCGGCTCGGAACACGCAGCCCGCCCGGGGCTGGACGAAGCGGACGCATCCGGCCAGACCGACGGCAACGCCCTGTCCATGGCCAACTTCCCGCGCGGAGCCGCCGCCGGATCGTGTCTGCATCAGATTTTCGAACACATCGATTTCACGGACAGTGGCACCATCCCGGCTGCGGTGACCCGCGCCCTGGATGCATACGGCTTTGATCCGGCCTGGGAGGGGACTGTCCGCGACATGGTCGAGCAGACACTACGCGCCGATCTGGGGAAATTTCGCCTGGAGACGATCGGAGCACGGGACAAGCTGGTCGAACTGGAATTCCTCTTCCCCCTGCGCCCCGTGACCCGCGAGGCCCTGGCCGCAGTGTACCGCGATGCCGCCCGGGTGCTGCCCGAGGACCTGCCCGAGCGCATGGAGGGCCTGCGCTTCGAGCCGCGCCGGGGGTTCATGACCGGCTTCATGGACCTTGTGGTTCGCCGCGAAGGAAAATACTACCTGCTCGACTGGAAATCCAACTGGCTCGGCCCCACGCCAGGCCACTACACGCCCGAGGCCCTGCACGCGGCCATGGCCGGCAACCACTACTTCCTGCAATACCACCTCTATTGCGTGGCCCTGGACCGTCATCTGGCCCTGCGCCTGCCGGATTACGACCGCGCGGCGCATTTCGGCGGCGTGCGTTACGTCTTCCTGCGCGGCATCGACCCGGATCGGCCCGGACAAGGAGTGTACGCAGATTGCCCGGACCCGGGCTTCCTGAGCGCCCTGGAAGACGCCCTCATCGACATGGAGAAGCGCTGATGTTCGCAAACCCCGCCATTCTGCCCCGTCTTGCGGCCAGCGGTCTCTTCCTGGAGGCGGACCTCTATCAGGCCCGCTTCGCCGCCTCCCTGGCCCGCGCCGGGCATGAGGACATGGTCGCCGCACTGACCGCCCTGACCTCTCTGGCCGTGCGCGAAGGACACGTCTGCCTGGATCTCGCCGACCCGCAAGTCATTGCGCACCTGACGGAACTGGTCCCGAACGCATCCGCCATGCATGAGCTTCCCGATTCGGACGTGATCGCCGATCCAAAGGGCCAGGCACCGCTGATCCTGTCCGGAACGCGACTGTATTTTTCCCGCTTTTTCAAAGACGAGCAGGCCCTGGCCCACACATTCCTGCGCCTGGCCCAGACTCCTGCCGAACCTCTGCCGCCATCCCTGCAGGACGATATCTTCAAAACCGGAAGGGACGAAATCGACTGGCAGGCCGTGGCCTGTTTTGCCGCGCTCAGAAACAGGTTCTGCGTCATCTCCGGCGGACCGGGCACGGGCAAGACGACCACCGTGGCCAGGATTTTGAAGATGGCGGCACGGATGCATTCGGGCCGGGATTTCGTCATCCGTCTTGCCGCGCCCACGGGCAAGGCCGCTTCGCGCCTGACCGAAGCCCTGGCCACGGCCTTCCCCGGCGGCACCCTTCCACCGGAACTGGCGGCCGGCATGACCCAGGGAGCGCAGACGGTGCACCGGCTGCTCGGCTGGAGCGCCGGGGGCTTTCGCCACAACCAGGGCAATCGTCTGGCCCTGGACATGCTGGTGGTGGATGAAGCGTCCATGCTGGATCTGGAGTTGACCGCGCGTCTTATGGAGGCCTTGCCGGAACATGCCCGCCTTGTGCTTCTGGGCGATCGCAACCAGCTCGCCTCGGTGGAAGCCGGGGCAGTCCTTGCCAATCTGTGCCGGGATGAGGTGGTCAACGCCTTCTCGGACAGGTTCGCCGCCGCTGTCGCCGAAACCTGCGCCGTCAAGCTGCCCGTGACCCAGCACCCCGCCCCACTGGCGGATCATGTGGTGGAACTCAAAAAAAGTTACCGATTCGGATCAGACAGCGGCATCGCGGCCCTGAGCGAACTCATCCGGGACGGAAAGGCCCAGGAGGCCGCGGCGTTGCTGGAAGAAAGGCATGCGGATCTGGAGATGATGCACGGCACAGGGCCAAGGGCCCTTGAGGCTTCGGTGGCGCCGCTGCTGCGCGAGGCGTTCGGGGAACTTGGCGGGACAACCGGACCCGCACGGGCCTTTGAGATTTTCGCGGCCCTGCGCCTTCTCTCACCGGTCCGCAAAGGGCCGCGCGGGACCGAGGCCCTCAATCGTCTGGCAGGCCAGATCCTGGTGGGACAGGCCTTCGAAGCCTGGTACCCGGGCCGACCGGTCATGATTCTCGAGAACGATTACAATCTGGGCCTGTTCAACGGGGATGTCGGCATCGCCCTGTCCGTGGACGGACAGCTGCGGATCTTCTTTCCCGGCGAGGAAGGCTTTGCCTCCTTCTCCCCAGCCCGCCTGCCACGGCACGAGACCTGTTACGCCATGACCGTGCACAAGAGCCAGGGTTCGGAATTCGGGCATACCGTGCTGGTCCTGCCCGAAGAGCCCTGCCAGGTTCTGGGCCGCGAACTCCTCTACACCGCCCTGACACGGGCCAAAAAACGCTTCACCCTGATCGGAACCCCACGACAGGTCAAAGACGCAGTACAAAATCCGGCGCGTCGCGATTCGGGATTGGGGGAGATGCTGGCCCAGTGCAGGACTCAGGCCTGATATTCACGAAGCGTTTTGGCATAGATGGAAAAAAGCCGATCCATGCAACGCTCAATCGTATATCCATCCACGATCCTGCGCCCCGCATCCGCCAACTTCTGATGCAAATCAGGATCGTCAAGCAAGACAGAAAGCTGTGACGCGATGCTTTCCCCGGAAAAATCACAGACAAGCGATGCTTCCAAGCACACTTCAAGCGAAGGTACTACTCGGGATACAACGGCAGGAATTCCGCAATACATTGCTTCAAGATGCACATTCCCGAAACCTTCAAAAAGAGACGGCATGGCAAGAATATCCGACCCTCGTAAAAATGCCCCCACATCCGTTCTGTATCCCGTCAGGATGACCCGGCCCTCCAAACCCATGTCTGAAATCATCGATTCGTAGAGATCGCGCTTGCTCCCTTCACCAACCAGAACCAGGGAAACGTCTTTTCCGGAATCAACAAGAATCTTCAGAGCCCCAATGAGACCTTCAAAATTCTTTTGCTCAACATATCTTCCAATACCAATTATGATTTTCCCACTTAACCCATACATCGCATGCAAGTCGTGCGGCTCAAAATCAAGGCGAGACGTGTCTATTCCATTATGCAAAACAAACTTTTTTCTTTTGAACAAATTATGATCAGAATCTACAATACGGTCTACAGCATGAGAAACAGATATATACGCAGTTGTAAAAAAAGATAAAATTTTATTCGAAAATATTCTACTTATTTTTTTTTCTTTTTTTGTATTATGTATATGCGTCAAAACAGGCTTAGAAAGACCTACAGATGAAATTCTTCCAAAATAATCACCGCTATTATGCATGGTATGAATAATATCCGGTGAATACTTCTTCAGTTCTTTTCTGAGCTTAAAAGCAGTATCAAGCCGATGTGAAGATGCCGCGGAATTTTTTTTGCCGATATTTATCACATCCAGACCGGCAGCGTAAAATTCAGGCAATTTCAAGCCTGTTCCGGAAACGTTGAAGATTTTACATGAATACGTCCCTGAATTTTTCATTCTCAAGGCCACGTCGAAAAGCCAATTTTCAACGCCACCAAAAGGCAGTCCGCCAACAACATACGCAATCTTGATCATCACATCTCCGGCAGCACGTAACCGTGCCTTGTCATGAATATATCAACCATCGGCAACACCGTATGGACTTGTCCGAAACCCAAATTCATCCATCCACATCCCAAAAAAACCTGCTTGAGCGAATAGCCGCAGCATGCATATGGCCGAAATATGTTACGGTACGCACTCATGAAAAACCACGACTTTTTTGCTATCCCAACTATTAACTACAGCAAATTGCATCCATTTCTTGCCAAACAAGGGACAAGGACGCTACGCTTCCCAAAAAAGCAACATCATGGAGTCCGTCATGGCAACCATAATCGAATCCTGGAAAAAACTGACGTGGTGGCAAAAGTCGCTTTTCGTGACAACTGTTTGCGTGGCCCTTTACGCCGCAATCGGATTCCTTCTGCTCCCGCGCATCGCGAGCTACGTACTTGCCGAGAAACTTTCTCCGGCCTTGAGCCGTAAGGTCAGCGTCGGGGAAATTCGCATCAATCCTTTTGCCATGACCGCGGACATCTCCGATTTCGCCATCAGCGAAAAAGACGGCAGCGGTGAGTTTGTCGCCTTCGACGCGCTGCACGCCAACCTGGAACTCAGTTCCATCCCGCGTCTGGCTCTGGTCGTCCGCGAGGCGCGCCTCGATGGTCCGCGCATTCATATTCGCCTCGACCAGGATGGGCAAACCAATTTTGCGGATCTCACCGACGCGCCCGAATCGACACAGCCCAAGGACTCTTCGGAGCCCATGTTGCTGCCGATCATTGTCGAACCCTTCACGCTTGGCAACGGCACGCTGGTTCTCGAAGACCAGGCCAGGGGCGTGACCCATGTCGTGGACCGGATCCAGTTCAATCTGCCCCAGTTCTCATCGCGCAAGAAGGACTGGGAAACCTTCATGACGCCGACCCTGTCCTTTCGGGTCAATGGAGCGCCTTTCAACCTCGAAGGGCAGACAACCCCCTTTTCCGACTCCCTCAAAACCGACTTCGATCTGAACGTCATCGACTTGGCGCTGCCCCAATACTGGGTGTATGCCATGGCCCGCGAGAATCTCAAGCTCGCCGGGGGTTTCCTCAATCTGGAGAGCAAACTCTCCTTCGAACAGCACGAGGACACCCTGCCCACCTTCTCCTTGCAGGGAACCATCACAGGGCGCGACATCGAATTGACCGACGACGGAGAGCCGGTGCTTTCCGCCGCCAGGACCGAGATCGTCATTGATGACATCTCCATCCTGAACCTCAAGCTCGGCCTGCATTCCGTGGTCCTGGAGCGGCCCTTTGCGCGGATCGTGCGCAAGAGGGACGGAAGCCTGAACTGGATGCACTATTTCGTGCCTGACGAGAGCAGGGAGGCTCACGCCGCAAAAAACGGCACGTTCCCGGACGCGGCCTTGGCCGGGAACGCCACGGTCGCCATGGCCGAGGCTGAAAATGCCACGCATACGGCAAGCGCGGGCCAGACCCTTATTGTCGAGGCGAATAACGCGACCGCGCAGGAAATCCCGGAGATCGACAACGCCACGGTCGCCAGACGCGAAACCGCCAAAACCCTGCTTTTACAGGTCCCCAAGATCCGCCTGACGGACGGACGGGTCCTCTTCCTGGACGAGACCACCTCTTTCACCAAGGACATCGAGTCCCTGGATCTGACCATCACGGATCTCGACACCTCGCTCAACGCAACCTCCGTGGCCGGTCTGCGGATGCGCACGGCCGACGGGGAGTCCATCGATTCCAATGCGACTTTTTCCGTCTTACCTTTCCGCGTACAGGCCCGTATCGAGGCCCGCGAATTGGATATTCCCTCATACGAGCCCTATTTCAGGGATGCGCTTCCACTGACTCTGGCCAATGCCAGGGCCGACGCCGACGTCCGCTTTGCCATCGATGGAGAGGACAAGGCGCCGCGCCTTGAAGATTCGTCTCTTGAAATTCGCGATCTGAGCCTGAAGGCGGCGGAAGGAGCCGGGGAAATAAGGCTCGGCCGGGCGGCCCTGGACAAGATATTCCTCGACATGGCCAGCCGGGATGTTCGCACCGGCGTGTTCACCCTTGAAGGGGGCACTGTCTCCACCGCGCTGGACAAAGAGGGCCGCGCCCGGCTCATCGCCGCGCTGCAGGGCGCACCCGCCAAAAAGGCGCAGGGCGCCACGCCAAAATCAGACTCCAAAGCCACGGCCTGGGCCATCGCCATGGATGGAGCATCCGTAACGGGCCTGGACCTGACAACCCCGGACAAGGACGCCCCCACCCCCATCAAGGTTGAATCCCTGCAGGTCGGACCTGTGGACATCGACACCGGCGCGAGGTCCGTCGGCATCGGCCCTGTCGAAATTGGTCTTGAAGTGGCCCTCCTCCGCCAGGAAAACGGCGACATCAACCTCGCGAAGCTCTTCGCGCCCGCGCAGAATGGCGCCCCCAAGGCCGCCGCTCCCGCCAGGACGTCGGCACCCGCCTGGGCCGTGACCGTGGAGCAATTCTCCCTGGCCGGGACCAGGGTCTCGCTGACGGACAAGACCCTGGCCAAACCCGTGCGGCTGGACATGGACCGGATCGCCTTTGTGGCCAAGAAACCGTCCACCGACCTCGGCAGGTCCGTCCCCGTCACCCTGTCCTGTCGGGTGGAGGAAACAGGCACCATCAAGGCCTCGGGCGAAATCGTCCCGGCCACCATGACCACCCGGGGAACCCTCGATTTGTCCGGGATTCCCCTGTCCCTGGCTTCGGCTTATGTAGCGGACGTAGCCGCCATCGACATTCCGGCCGGCAGACTGGGCGGCAAACTGGAATGGCTCATGGGCGGCAAGACCGGAGACCGGATATCCGGCTCCCTGCGCGTCAGCGGGCTGCGGGTCACCGAAGGCCGTTCGCGGACCGAACTGTTCGGTTTCAAGACCCTGGACGTAAGCAGGCTCAACCTGCAACTTTCGCCACTGGCCCTGAATATCGCGAGTGTGGATCTGACCGAACCGCGCGGCGGCTTTGTCATCGACGCTCAGGGCAAGACCAGCCTGGATCGTATAGCACCGACCACCCGGAAAAAGGCGCCCGCTAAACCGGCATCCAAATCCGAAGGGCTCACGGCGCTGGAAATTGGCACCGTAAATATCAAGCAAGGCCGCTTCTCATTTGCCGATAAATCCCTTTCACCGCAGTTCGAATCCGTCATCTCACCGCTGGATTTGACCGTGACGGGTTTTTCCCTGGACCCGGCGAAGCGCACGCAGCTGGACCTGACGGCCATCATCGACGGCTCCGCGCCCATCACCGCCAAGGGGTGGGTCTCACCGCTCAAGACTCCCGTGGAAGCAAACAGCACCGTGACCCTGCGTAATCTGGATCTGGTCGGGCTGTCGTCCTATTCCTCGAAATTCATAGCCTATCCCGTAACGCGCGGACAGCTGGATTGGGAAATGAACGTGCGCACCGAAGCCAGCAAGCTAGCCATGGGCAATGCCATCAAGGCCCGCCAGCTCGAACTGGGCGACAAGGTCGAATCCCCGGACGCCGCCGACGTGCCGATCAAGCTGGGGCTCGCCCTGCTCAGGGACATGTCCGGCAACATCACCATCAACCTGCCCGTCAAGGGTGACCTGAGCGACCCGAAGTTCAGCATCGGCAGCATTGTCATGCAAGCCTTCCTGGGCCTCATCGTCAAGGCCATCGCCTCTCCCTTCTCCCTGCTGGCCAGCCTCGTCCCCGACGGCGGCGGCGAGGATTTGAACAGGCTCCCCTTCCCGCCAGGCCTGTCCGCGCCCGCGCCCGAAGCCCTGCAGAACATGCAGGCCCTGGCCGACATCCTGGCGCAGCGCCCGGGTATCAAGATCTCCATTCTCGGGCACTCGGATCCCGCCGCCGACAGACAGGCCCTGGCCAACCTGCAGTTCATGCGCAAGCTGCAGGTCATCAAATTCGATGATCTGCCCCGCAGGGAACGTGAAAAAACCAAGCTGGAGGAGATTGAGATCACGGATGAGGAATACCCGGAAATACTCTGGGAGGCCTACAAGGAAGAGCCCGTGGAAAAGGAAAAGGGCGCCTTCGGCATGCACAAGGAAGTCTCCCGCGAGGAGCAGGAAGCCAAGCTCAGGGAGCTGATCAGCATCACCGACGGCGATCTTGTGCGACTGGCCGCCACCCGGGCGGAGTTCGTAAAGAATCATCTCGTGCAGGAGCTTGGAGTGGATGCCGGACGTATCTTTCTGGGCAAGACCGGCCCCCAGGCCCTGTCCGGCGCGCATGAGGCGACGGTGGAAATTCAGCCATGAACCTGTTTGCGAACGAGATTTCAGCGCGGGATATAAAACGGCGTGAATCTCATCCTTCGAGAATGACCATGGCCACGGCGTTTTCGCGGCTGTGGGACAGGGTGATGTGCGCAGTCCGAACGCCCAGGGCCCGGCATCTGAGTTCGGCCTGGTTGTGAAAAAAAATCAACGGCTTGCCGAGCCCATCGGAACGAATCTCGATATCCTGGAACGTTATCCCGCCGCTGAACCCCGTGCCCAGCGCCTTGACCGCCGCCTCCTTGGCCGCGAAGCGGGAGGCCAGAAAAGGGATCGCCACGGAAGGAACCAGGGCCATCTCCACCGGAGTCAGAATTCTTGAGCTGAATTTGTCGCCGAATCGTGAATACGAACGCGCGATCCTCTCCAGCTCCGCAATGTCGACACCCACTCCGATAATCATATCCCGCACCATCCATGTTTGTCCCGTACCCCGGGACCGTTTGGCAAGGCCGTTCGCGCCGATTCTACACGCCGACGGCGTGGATTGCGGTTCCTGAAGACAAAGAAAGCATGCCCCCGTCCGGGAGTTATCCCTCTGGGCACAAGGAGCGCATCAAAACCAACGGGGTCATGTTTGTCAATTCAACACATCAACACATTCAATCTTGAAGGCCCGGTTGTGCGCCCCCCGATGGAACTTTCGCCGGAATTCTCCAGGCGAAAAAAGCACGGGAACGGCCACGACCCAGCGGACGGGCCGAAACACGAAACAGAGGCAACGTCATTGAATAGCGGAAGAACGAAACTCGAAGAGTCAGGGACTGCACTCGGACGAGGAGGCGCAAATCAGCTCAAGCCCGCCGGACACGATTGCGCGGTCAAAGCGCTCCACCAGCGACTTTCCGGCGGGAGTCCGGGGAAAACAGACATGCAACGAATGCACGGCCAGGATTTTTTCAGCGAAGACCAGCGGAGGCGGCCCGTGCGACGGTTCCATCTTGCCTGAAAGATGCCGGAACACGGCCCGGTCCATGACGGCCGCATCGATGCGTCCGGCCTCGATCATGCGCAGGGCCTGCTTATCGGAATTGCATTTTACGGGATACAGGATGCCCATGTCCACAAGACGGTCGAATTCCTCGGTGTTCACATATCCGTCCACGACGCCGAGCCTGTAGGCGGCCAGATCCTCCAGCCGGGTCCAGTCCAGCGTCACGCCACTTTTGTGCACCAACCCCACCACACTGCACCCCACTGGCTTCGAGAAGTAAAATTCCTCTTCCCTGGCCACCGACCGATATTCGGGAAAATAGCCCTGGGTATTCCCGGCACGAGCCTCCATGAGCACCCGCTTCCAGGGCAGGAAGGACAAGCGGGGCTCCAGCCCTGCTTCGGCGCAGATGCTGCGCACGCGGGCGCTGGTTGTTCCCTGCTCCAAAAGATCCCGGCCAACGAATGGGGGCCATTCAAGTGTGCTCAAATCGAGCGGCTCCGCGTGCGCGGAACACGCGAGAAAAAGAACCATGAGCGGCAACACGCCCGCCAAGCGCCACTTCATCGCGGCACCGAAACGTTTCCGGACGATTCCGCGCCATGCGCCATCTTCGATCGCTTCATGAATCCCGCTCCCTTTTCGTGCCTGCCCGGGGGCAGTGCCTACATGAACAAATCCGCAAGTCCTTTCGGGCCGATTCAAGCGTGATAAAGCCATAATTTTTTCAAAATGGCCACGAAATTCCAAAGCATATGCGCAAAAAGTACCTGTTACCGGAACGGAAAAAACCGGTAATGATGCGCCGTCATGACCTTAAGGGCGCAGCCTTCATCCCGTCCGGAATTCGATATCAAATTGCAATGAAAAGAAACAGCTCTGCCTTGCCATGAAGTCATCGCCATGACTGGAACAGCATACGCGCCGGGTTTCACTTCCGTCTGCGCTGCCAGGAAAGCCAATACCCGAAGAGAGACTTCACAAGCGGGGTCAACCGGCCCCTGTTGTAGGCGTCGGCGACCTGGCGGATGGCCTCGCCCTGGGTCGGGTAGGGATGGATGGTGTTTGCGATTTTTCCAAGGCCCAGACCGTTCGTCATGGCCAGCGAAATCTCCGAGATCATGTCGCCCGCATTGCCGGCGACGATCGTCGCGCCCACTATCCTGTCCGTGCCCTTGCGCACATGCACCCTGACAAAGCCATCGGTCTGACCTTCGAGGATCGCCCTGTCGACCTCATTCAGGGACCGGGTGAAGGTGTCCACCTTGATGCCTTTCTCCATGGCGTCCCTTTCGCCGAGGCCCACGTGGGCGATCTCGGGTTCCGTGTACGTGCACCAGGGAATGGTCAGGGCGCTGACCTTGGCCCGCCCCTTGAACAGCGCGTTGCGCAGGACCGTGCGGGCCATGAAGTCCGCGGCATGGGTGAACTGGAAGGGGGAGCAGACGTCCCCGGCGGCGAAGATATCCGGGTTGGTCGTGCGCAGATGGTCATCGACCTGCACGCCCTTGGCCGAAAACGCCACCCCGGCCTCCTCCAGCCCCAGCCCCTCGACGTTGGGCTTGCGGCCAACGGCGATGAGCAGCTCGTCGACAACCTCGTCATAGCTGCCCGCCTTGGAGTCGGCCACGAGCCGGATTTTATTTCCGTCCGCCCCCGAGACCCTGACCTCCTTGCCACAGCACAGCAATTTCACGCCATCCTTAAGCAGCGCCTGCCGGATGACCTCCGCCGCGTCCCGATCCTCCTTGGGCAACAGGCCGCGCGAGGACTCGATGAGCAGCACTTCGGATCCGAAGCGGGCGAAAGCCTGGGCCAGCTCGCAGCCGACGGGCCCCGTGCCGATGACGGCCAGGCGCCCGGGCAGCTCGGTCAAGGAGAAGATCGTCTCGTTGGTGAGGTAGCGCACGGTCTCCAGCCCTTCGATGGGCGGCGCCGCGGCCCGCGCCCCGGTGGCGACCACCGCCTTGACAAAAGACAGTCGCTCCCCGCCGACCTCCACGGTGTGCGAATCCGTGAAACGGCCCTGGCCCAGGAACACGTCCACCCCCAAATCCCGAAAGCGCCGCGCGGAGTCGTTGGGCGCGATGGAGGCCCGCAGCCTGCGCATGCGCTCCATGACCTGCCCGAAGTCGACGCGGGTTCCGTCCGGCACATGCACGCCGAACTCTCCTGAGTCCCGCACGGCCGCTGCCGCGCGTCCTGCCCGGAGCAGCGCCTTGGACGGAACGCACCCGAAGTTCAGGCAGTCGCCACCGAGAAAATCCCGTTCGATGAGGGCCACCTTGGCCCCCAGCCCAGCCGCCCCGGCCGCGCACACGAGCCCGGCCGTCCCGCCGCCGATGACCACGAGGTTGTAGACGGGCCTTGGCCTGGGATTGGTCCATCCCGATGGATGAACCAGGGACTCAAGCGTCCTGTTGTGCTCGTCCCGGGGCTCATGTTTTACAGAATGCACCTTCGAATCCGCCATGACGTATCTCCTTCACGCTGCGATTTTGCCCGCCAGCGCCTTGCGGGCCAGACGTGTGACGACAACCGTCACGGCCACCGTGGCCAGAAAGCCCACCCCGTACAAAGCCCACTCCCCGGCTGTCCGCTCGCGCCCTCCAGCACCAAGCCCGGCCAGATCCCCGGCCAGGGAGCCGATGTACACATACATGATGGTCCCTGGGATCATGCCTATCCAGGAGGCCAGAAAAAAATCCTTGAGGCCGACCTTGGTCAGTCCGAAGGCGTAATTGAGGATATTGAAGGGGAAAACGGGCGACAGGCGGGTCAGAAACACGATCTTCCAACCCTCGCGGGCCACGGCATCATCGACGGCCCTGAATTTTTCGTTGCCCGCGATTTTCGCGGCCACCCAGTCCCGGGCCAGATAGCGTCCGACCAGGAAAGCGCAGGTCGCACCCAGGGTCGCGCCCACCGAAACGGCGATGAAGCCCTGGACCAGGCCGAAGACCACCCCCGCCCCCAGGGTCAATACGGAACCGGGCAAAAGCAGCACGCAGGCTGCGATGTACAAGGCGACAAAAAGGATCGGACCTGTCGGGCCGAGATCCGCGATCCACTGCAAGGCCTGCCGTAGCAGGGCCTGCACATCGAAATGCCAGGCGGCCGCCAGCAACAGCCCAACGACAAGGAGCATCGCCAGGATCTTGAGAGCCCTGCCTTGCCAAAAAGATGCGCCGCGGCTCATGGCGCGACCTCCTGCTTGTTCAGGGACCAGTCGTAATCGATGTATTCCAGATCATATCCGCCGCCTGAAAAGAAGCCGCGCAGTTCATCGGAGACATATTTTGCAATAAAATTCATGACCGCCCGTTCCTTGCCCTTCAGTCCGTCGAAACCCGATGCCGGGGAAAATCCAGGCACGAAATCCTCACCGAACCATTTGAAGATGGACGAAACAAGGACCCGCCCGGCAGCACGGTCCACACGCAGCCCATTCGGGCTTGAAAGATAGAGCCTGGCGCGCTCGTCCAGTTGCCCGTCAAGCGCGTCGGCCGTGAAGGCACTGCTCGGCAGGGCGGGGCAACTGCTGGCCGCGCAGACCAGGGCGACATGAATGCGCGGCTCTGAGTAGTCCTTGCGGATGATGCCATGTTCGAGATGGTTGAGCGAGGTCTTTCCCCCAAAGAGGCTGACCACCTTCTGGTCCCACGGCCCCTTGAAGATGTTGCCGATGTCCTTGATGCTATCCAGCGGGTAGTGATCGATGATCAGGCGCAGGGTGGCCGCGTTGTAGAGGTTGATCAGGAACGCAAGCTGCTGTCGCTCGTTCCAGCCCTTGAACTGGGCCTCTGTAACGCTGGATGTCGATTGCAGATAGCGATCGAGGAGCGCCGGGGATTTTTGGAGCCCTGGATAATCGACTCGGCCATCGACAACGCGCTCCGAGAGAACCTGAGTGAGGATGCCGTGGGCGTGGTCAAACCCTGCCGCGTCCGCATGCCTGCCTGCCGTCCAGAAAAGCAGAACGGCCGTCATGATGGCCGCTCCCGCGCAGCGCGCGCATTTTTTCGCAGATATCATTCCCCTTGCTCCCTAGACTTCATAGGACGTCGAGGAGGTCGCGCCGCCCCGTCCGGTCCAGTTGGTGTGAAAGCGCTCGCCGCGAGGCCGGTCCGTTCTCTCGTAGGTGTGGGCTCCGAAATAATCGCGCTGGGCCTGCAACAGGTTGGCGGGCAGCACGGCCGTGCGGTAGCCGTCGAAAAAGGCCAGGGCTGCCGACAGGGTCGGCATGGGGATGCCGCTCACGGCCCCGGCCGCCACGACGCGCCGCCAGCCGGTCTGGGCCTGCACGACCGCTTCGCTGAAAAAAGGATCGAGCAGAAGGTTCACAAGATCCGGGTTCCCGGAAAAGGCGTTTTCGATATTCTTCAGGAAAACGGAGCGAATGATGCACCCGCCGCGCCATATCCTGGCGATTTTCCCATGGTCGAGGGCCCATCCCTGCTCTAGCGCTTCGGCCCGCAGAAGCTGAAAACCCTGGGCGTAGGAGACGATCTTGGAGGCATAGAGGGCTTGTTCGAGGTCTTCGAACAGCACGTCCACGCCCGATGGAGCGGGACCAGCGAGGACCTTGGAGGCGGCAAGACGTTCGTCCTTCAGGGCAGACAGGGAACGGGCGAAGACGGCTTCCCCGATGAGCGTAAGGGGCTGCCCGACATCGAGGGCCGCGTTGACCGTCCACTTGCCCGTGCCCTTCTGCTGGGCGGCGTCGAGGATGGCATCCAGGGGGTAGGCGCCTTCCTCGTCGCGAAAACCGAGAATGTCCGCCGTGATCTCGATCAGGTAGGAATCGAGCCGCCCCTTGTTCCAGCGGGAAAAGACGGCGCGCATGTCCTCGTTGGGCATCCCGAGCCCGGTCTTCATCAGGTGGTAGACTTCGCAGATGAGCTGCATGTCGCCGTACTCGATGCCGTTGTGAACCATCTTGACGAAATGCCCGGCCCCGCCCTCGCCCATCCACTCGCAGCAGGGCTCGCCGTCGGGCGTCACGGCGCAGATGCGCTGAAAGATGGGCCGGATGCTCTCCCAGGCCGGGGTGGCGCCTCCGGGCATGATCGAGGGGCCGGTCAACGCGCCTTCCTCTCCTCCGGAAATACCGGTCCCGACGAACAGGATCTGGTGCTCGCGCGCTTCCAGCACGCGGCGGCTGGTGTCCAGATAATGCGAATTTCCCCCGTCGATGATGATGTCGCCGGGTTCGAGCATGGGGATGAGGGCTGCCATCAACATGTCCACCGCTTCGCCGGCCTTGACCATGCACATGATCTTACGCGGTCTGGACAGCGCCTTGACCAGTTCCTCAAGGTCATGGCAGCCGATAATATTCTTGTTCGCGCCGCGCCCGCTCACGAACGCATCGACCCGGGCCACGGTGCGATTGAAGCAGGCCACGGTGAAGCCCTTGCCCTCCATGTTGAGCACAAGATTCTCCCCCATGACCGCCAGTCCGACAACTCCGATGTCCGCCAATCTATCGCTGCTCATCCGCCCTCCGGATTTCTGTTTCCTATCTGGCCTGCCTGGCGTCCATGCTGGAACAAGGTCCCTGCTCACTCCCGGAAGCGTCCTGCATGATGCCGCGATCCACATCAGCCTGAAACGTGACCAGCGGCAGCGTGTCGACCGTATTCCGGCCAATCAGGCCAACAAAGTCAAAACCGTTCCGACTCGTCGATAAGCGCACCGCTTCATGCACAAGGCTTATTTGACGAAGATCAGCTCATAGTCCCGGGTACCCAGTCCGATCTTTTCCGCATGATCGAGGCAGGAACGCCATTCCGACTGGGGCGTGGAGTTCTTGAAATGATCGTGCTGGTCCAGAAAATCAGGCTTTGACAGGTTTTCGTAGAGCTGGCTCCCCGGAAGCGGCTTGGCCTTCATGCAGGCGTCCACGCAGGCCTGGTCCAGGGCCAGTGGGTCGAAGGAGGCGAACATCCCGAGGTTGGGCAGGATGGGCGCATCGTTTTCGCCGTGACAGTCGCAGTTGGGGGAGACATCCACGATAAGCGAAATGTGGAAGTTTGGCCGACCGTCCACGACCGCCTTGGTATATTCCGCCATGCGCTTGTTTAGAAGCTCGTTGGCCGCAAAATTCCTGAACGCGATGGCGTCGAAATTACACGACCCGAGACAGCGTCCGCAGCCGACGCAATTGTCCTCGTTGACGCGCATTTTCCCTGCGTCCTCGTCGAAGAAAAGTCCCTCGTTGGCGCATTCCTTCAGGCAGGCCATGCAGCCCCGGCATTTGGCCTCGTCGATGGAAGCCTTGCCACCGCTGTGCTGCTCGGTCTTGCCGGCCCGGGAGCCGCAGCCCATGCCGATATTCTTGATGGCCCCGCCGAAACCGGTCATCTCGTGTCCCTTGAAATGGGTCAGGCTGATGAACACGTCCGCGTCCATGACGGCCCGCCCGATCTTCGCCTCTTTCACATATTCCCCGCCGACCACGGGCACCGCGATATCGTCGGTTCCCTTCAGCCCATCCCCGATGAGAATGGGGCAGCCGACCGACAGCGGCGAAAACCCGTTTTCCCAAGCGCACTCCAGATGCTCCAGGGCGTTCTTGCGCTTGCCCGGGTACATGGTGTTGCAGTCGGTCAAAAACGGCTTGCCGCCCAACTCCTTGACCAAGTCGGCCACGGCCTTGGCATAGTTGGGACGCAGATAGCTGATGTTGCCCAGTTCGCCAAAATGCAGCTTGATGGCCACGAACTTCCCGTCCATGTCGATCTCCCCAATCCCGGCCTTCCTGATCATCTTCTTGAGCTTGGTGGGCAGTCCGTCTCCAAATGCCACCGTGCGAAAATCGGTAAAATAAACCTTCGCTTTTTCCATTCTTCTCACCTTTATATCCCAACTTATTGATTACACAAGACATGGCGACTTATCTCATAAAAAGACCGAGCCCATGTCCTGCCGTCATTCAACCCTGCTCCTGTTGTCTTCACTCACGGAGCTGAAAAAATCAAAGACCAAATAATTGCCGCCATTTCCCGGATCTGAAACGAGCCGAACGGGTCCAAGGGAATGACGATCTGTTGCAACGACATCTTTCGATGAAAAACAGACGCCATTTCCTTCAGAAACATCACACAAACGACAAATCCCCAGCAAGCGGAGCCTACTGGGGATTCGTTGATTTTTCTCTACCAGAGAGTTGTTAAAAAAAGCGAAGCCATATCAATGACTTCGCCTCTCTTATTGACAAACCTTATTCTGTTCTCTCTCAGAACGGCGCGTCATCCATCCCGCTGGCCTCGGAGGGGAAAGCCGGGCCCATGTCGTCATCGTAGCCGGCGTTCCCGGCTCCGCCCTGCTGGGGCGCGGCCTGGGGGCGCTGCTGGTATTGCGGGGCCTGGGTGTAGCCGCCTTCGGGCTGGCGGGAATCGAGTCCCTGCACGCGGTCGGCCTTGATCTCCGTGGTGTATTTCTCCACGCCGTCCTTGTCTGTCCACTTGCGGGTCTCGATCTTGCCCTCAATGTAGACCAGGCGGCCCTTGGAAAGATAGTTGCCGCAGAATTCAGCCTGCTTGCCCCAGACCACGATGCGGTGCCATTCGGTCTTTTCGACCTTCTGCCCGTCCTTGCCCGTGTATGTTTCATCCGTGGCAATGGAAAAATTGGCCACCGGCTGCCCTGACGGAGTGTAGCGCATCTCCGGATCACGGCCCAAACGGCCGATCAGGATTGCTTTATTCAGACTACCTGCCATGTCGTCTCCTCGTGTATGTTGATTCGGTCATGGATTGGCCACCAGCCTTTCCAGCTCGCCAAGCCCCTCTTCGATCCGGTCGGAGGCCTGGTTGGCGGCCTGTGGATTCCAGTCGGCAAGATGCCGCTGCAACTCCTCCACCTCCTTCACGACCTTGGGAAGTCCCGAGGCCAAAACCTTGCTGATGGCCTCGGCAATGACTCCGAACTGATACAGGTCATCAAGGGCCCTGACAAGCTCAAGCACCCCTGCCATCTCGTAGGGAAATCCGGGCTTGGTCTCTTCGAAGGCCAGGCTCCACAGCCGTGGCCAGGCCTTGCGGACATCTTCCTCGCTGTAGGTGTAGGCGTACACTCGAACTTGCAGGACCTTGCCCATCAGTCTCTCTCCTCCCAGTCGCTCTGCACGCGGCTGACGACCTCCTGGATCTGGCCAAGCTGGTCTTCGGGACAGACTCCGATGAGCGGGCTGTCCCGGTCCACGGAGTCGTTGGTCTCGAAATAGACGGCATAGATGATGCCGTCCGGGCCGCTGTACCGGATCGAGGTCTCGCGCTTCATGCGCGAGAGGATGAAAAGCTCCATCCCGTCCTTTATGTGCACGCTCTGACTGCCCTTGGTCTTGATCTTGATGTCCACGTCGGGGAAGAAATAATACTTACCCTTCTCCGGGGCCAGAAACAGGGACAGGGAGCGGCGCAGGATGCGGGCGATGACCTCTTCGCGAGTCAGGTAATGACGGATGGTCATGAGCTCCTGACCGGCCTGCACGAACTGGCCGTTTTCGATCTCGCCCAGAGACATGACCTCGCCCTTCTGCGGGGCGAACAGAGGTTTCTTGACATTCTCGCGCTCCATCCGGGCCAGCAGGGTCCCGGGGACCTCCTTCCAGGTGCCGCTGGGGCCCACGACCCGCACTCCGGGCTCCTTGGCCACGAATTCCACTTTTCCGCTATGGGGAGCCCTGATGGAGATCTTCTCGTAAGGTTCCTCGCGCAGCTCCCGCAACAATTCTTTAACGTCAATCACTGATGACTCCTAACTGACTGAAAAATTCAAAATTCGCAGACCGTTCAAAAATAGTGAGATGCAAGGTAGCGAAAAAATCCAGGACGCGCGGTGTATTGCGCATACATGAGCGGTCTGGATTTTTTCGCTGACGCGGCAGATCGCCATTTTTCAACGGTCTCCTAACGGTAATAAAGGTTGCGGCCGCCCATGGTCTGCAGGGACTGGACAAGGTTGCCCCGGATTTCCCGGCGATCCCAGATGCCCTGGATATGCCCGCGAGCCAGCGCCTGATAGGCGTTGTGGTAATTGGGCGGAATATCCATGCCCGTGGTCTCCTTGATGACTCCGGGACCGGCGAAACCGATATTGGCCGAACGCACCGAGAACTGGTACGGCGAGCATCCCAGAAAGCTGGCCACGGGCCCGGCGTAGGAATTGGTGTCGTAGAGGACCAGATACAGGCCGCCGGCTTCCGTGTAGCGACGCACGGCCATGGTGCAGCGCGGCATCTGGATGACGCCGTTGACGCCTTCCTGGATGCGTATGCCCGCGGTGCCGTGCACATAGGACAGGAAAGGCAACTGCTTCTTGCGCGCCCGCTCCATGGCCCGGATGAACTTCTCTCCCTCGGCCGCGCCCACGCTGCCGCCACGGAAAGCGCCCATGAACATGGCGACCATGACCGACGTGCCCTCGATGCGGGCTTCAAAGGTCATGCACCCGCACTTGTGGCCGGTCTTGCGCTTGGCCTCGTCGAGCTTGAGGTCGAACCCCTCGAACTTCAGGGGATTGGTGGACTCGATCTCGCTGAAGACCTCGTAGATGGAGCCGGGATCGAAGATGTTGTGCAGATACCACTGGTATTCCATGGGAAAATGGTGCCCGCAGAAGCTGCACACTCCGGCCCACTCCCCGAAGAGATCCGGGGCCCACTGGTCAAGGCATCCGTGCACGGCGGTGTTGGGGCAGACCACGGCCCGGTCAAGCTTGGCCTGGGGGCTGACGTACTGCCACTTGCCGCTGTTCAGCGCGCCGTCGTCCCAGGTGGACAGGGAGGTCAATCCGGCCTTGTCCACGTCCTTCTTGGCCTTGCCGAAGGACAGCTTGGACATCACGTTCTTCCAATACCGCGAAGAGCGGCCGACCACGACCTGCATCTCCGCGTGCACGTCCTCGGCCAGCTCCGTGACCTTCTTGTGCTGCTTGCCGAAGAGATCGTAGCGGAAATAGGAGTACAGGGAGGATATGAACTCACTGGTCCAGTCGCTGCTCCGGCTGAGCCAGTGGCGTTTGTCCAGGTAGGCGTCCTGGGCCATGCGACGGAATTTCATGTAGCGGGTCCAGAGCAGACGCTCCTTGGCCCGGCTGTCGAGGCTCCAACGCACGTAAACGTCCGCGCCCTTGTGACGCCGCAGCGCAAGGGACCGGAAAAAGCGCATACCCCGGACGTTCAGGACAATCTCGTCCGTCGAAGAGACCACGGATTTGCGCAGCTTGCGGAAGAAGTCGTAATGCTCGGGCCGCGCGCCAAGCTCGGGCTCGCCTATTTTCCAGTCCACGAAACCCATGGCGCGGTTGTCGTCCGCCGTCATCTTGAGCTGCCTGGCGCAGTGTTCGATGAGCTTCGGGTCGGCGCGCTGTCCGCCGCGCAGGCGGCCTTCGATGGCGGCCGCGCCCTCGGGCGAAATGACCGAATAGTAGCCATGCGACATCATGATGCGCGTGTCGGCAAGGCCGATGGCCTCGGCTCCGCCGGACCCGCCTTCGGAAATGACCGCCACGATGGGCACCTTGAGACCGGCCATGTCATAGAGGTTGTCGGCAATCTGCTGCGCCGCGCCGGGATAGTCCTCGATGGGGTAGGAGCCCGGTGTGAAGATATAGGTGTGGATCGGAATGTTCTCGGTCTCGGCGACCTTCATGTAGTACAGAGCCTTGGCGTTGCCCCAGGGTTTGACGGAACCGCCGTTGCGGAACTCCTGGCCGTGCCCCTTTTCCTGGCCAATGACCATGACTGCCTGGTTGTGGACCTTGTTGCCTCGCCTGCGGGTGATGTAGGCCCGGGCGATGAGCATGCTCGGATCGATGCTGTACTCGTCCTGACCGCCGATCTCGGTGTAGTTGTCGTACACGTTTTCAAGGATGTCCTTGAGGCAGATGCGTTGCGGGTGCCGGACGATGCGCACCTTGTTCATGGGAGTCAGCTCGCGTTCGAGCTTCTTCTCCAGGAAGCGGAACAGCTCTTCCAGGGTTTCCAGTTGCCTTATGGCTTCCTGCTTGGGCAGGCCCGGCTCGCGAGCGACATACTCGCCGAGCTTGGCTTCAAGCATGATGACATTGGTATTTTCATCGGGTCCGAAGATGTCCAGAATATATTTCAGGCGGTCCCGAAGTTCTTGTATGCGTTTTTCGATATCCATAAGAGTGCGCGATTGCCTCGCATGCTTGGGTTATGCCGGATTTTCCGGCGTAGCTTGAGCGCTTAATCAGTACTCGGCGCGGATGTGATCCAGGCGCCGGCTTGAATCCTAGAAAGCCAGGATGCCCTCGGTCTTGCGCTTCAGGAATTCGACATTGGACTTCAGGGCTTCGCCGGAAGCGTTCTCACCCTGCAGGTTCAGCGAATTCAGGAATTCCACGCCACGGGCCTTGGCCTCGGCCAGATCCTTGCCCCAGATGATAGCCAGGGCCAGGTTGGGATCGAAGTCCGTCGGGATCTCGTATTCACGGTCCGTGGGCACCTGACTGTGCAGCTTGAGCCAATCCTGCTCCGGCCAGCCAAAGGAGGTGATGCGGCCCACCCAGGGAGAGAACTTGTTGTCCGGATCCTCGGCGATGATGCGGTATTCGATGCCGACGCCGTTCAGGGTGATGTCCTTCTGGGTGTAGCCAAGCGGCGCGCCCAGACCCACCCGGATCTGCTCGGCAATGAGATCGACCTCGCCCTTGCCCTTGATGGCCGCGATGCGCGCGGAGACCCCGTTCTCGACCTGGATGCGGGTGTTGACCTCCATCAGGAACGGCTGTCCCGTGGGGCTGACAATCCATTCCCAGGTGCCGACATTGTCGTACCCGGCTTCGCGGGCCATGCGCAGGGAATATTCGGTGATGTCTTCAAGCACCTTCTTCGCGTCGAAGGCGTAGCGCAGGGAGGACGGATCGAACCCGGGCGCGACCTCGATGCGTTTCTGGTGTCCGAGAGACTGCACCGAGCAGTTGCGGGTACCGAAATGGACGGGATTCTGGCCAGTGCGGTCGGACACGATCTGCACTTCCAGATGGTTGAAGTCAAAGATGCGCTGTTCAATGAGCACGCCTTCATCGCGGAACTGACGCTTGGAATAGCTCTTGATGCGTCGCAGGACGCTTCGGAACTTGTCCAGATCGTCCACTTCCTCGATGCCCATGCCGCCGCCCCCGGCCGAGGCCTTGACCAGGATGACGGGTTTGTTGATGCCCTGCTCTTTTTGAAAATCGAACAGGGATTTGGCGATGTGCTCGGCTTCGAGATCGTCCGTCACGGGCTTGTCCGATCCGGGCACCGTGGGCACGCCCAGTTTGCGGGCCAGACGCTTGGTGTTGATCTTGTCGCCGAGCTCGCGGATGACCTGCCAGGAAGGCCCGATAAAAATGAGCTTGTGCTCGCGCTGGGCCACACGGCGGGCAAAACGGTAATCCTCGGCAAAGAAGCCGTATCCGGGATGAATCGCCGTGGCTCCAGCCTGATCCGCCACGGCAAAGATTTCGTTGGAGTCGAGATATGAACTGACACGGTACAGGGATTCGTCTCCGCCGAGCTTGCGCGCCAGGACGCAGTGCTCGCTGTCCTTGTCCGGCTCGGTGAAAAGCGCCACGAATGCCAGGCCAAGCTTGCGGCAGGCCTGCATGATGCGAATGGCGATCTCACCCCGATTGGCAATGAGAACTTTATGTTTCTTGGATTCGATGGGGTTCTTCATGTCTAAAAGAGCCTTTCCTTGTATGAACTGTTGGGCGTTGAAAAAAGATGAAATTCCTTCATAAAGCCGGACCCGCTTATATCCATAATCGCATCGGGGCAAGTCCGGCAGGCTTGGCTTTCCTCGTCAAAAAGGAAATAAACTCTTCGGAATCCTTGCCAAAACCAAAACAATCCGCAAGAAAGATGAAAGATAAGTCTGGTTTCTTTGAGCCATGGACGCCTTGAAACGAGCCGGGGAGTTCCAAAAAGCCAGCTTGACAAATCAGTACACCAGCGTTTGGAGCGCTGTCCAGACCAACGGGCAGAAACGCTCCGTGACCCAAAAAATCAAGGATTACGACAATGACCGATATACAGACCAGAGCCCGCACCGCCACCGACTGGATCAGAAAAAACTGCCCCTCCATCCCAAACACCGCTCTTGTGCTCGGCAGCGGCCTTGGAAAATGGATCGACTCGGCATGGATTCAAAAAAGCATCCCCTACGCGGACATCCCCGGCTTTCCGGTCTCCACCGTTGAAGGACACGCGGGGGCGCTTCTTGTGGCCGAGATCAAGGGCACGCCGGCCTTCGTCTTTTCCGGCCGCTTTCATCTCTACGAAGGCTACAGTCCGCGGGAAGTGACGCTGCCCATCGCCTGCCTTGGCCTGCTCGGGACCGAAAACCTGATCCTGACCAATGCCGCCGGAGCCCTGAATCCCCTGTTTGCCACCGGCGGGCTCATGCTGCTGACCGACCACATCAACATGACCGGGCACAACCCCCTGACCGGCCCCAATGTCGACGACTGGGGACCGCGTTTCCCGGACATGTCCCAGGTGTATTGCCCCGCCCTGCGTGAGCAGGCCATGCAGGCCGCCATGAATTGCGGACAGCGCCTGGAACAGGGGGTATACGTGGCCGTGGCCGGCCCCAGCCTTGAAACTCCGGCCGAAACTCGCATGTATCGCATCATGGGAGCCGACGCCATCGGCATGTCCACGGTGCCCGAAGCCATCACCGCCCACCATATGGGCCTCAAAATCCTGGGAATATCCTGCCTGACCAACAAGAACCTGCCGGACTGCATGGCCCAGACGTCTCACGCAGAGATTCTGGATCAGGCCAATGCCTCCTCCGACGCCCTGGGCTCGCTCCTGTCCGCCCTCATCCCCAACCTGGGAGGTCGCCATGGCTGATCACGCTCATCTGCTTACCGAGATCAAGGACAACATCCGCGGGAAAGACCCCATCAAGGCGCGTCTGGTACTGGGTTACCTGGAAAACATGGATAAAAGCATCCGTGAGCAGGTGCTTGGCGCGTTTCGTGAGGCTGCTCCCGAATTCGCAGTGCCTGTCCTCTGCCGGTTCATTTCCGAACACCGGGAAATGGTCGCAAATCTGCCGCTGGTCCGGGAAATCCTGGCCGTCAAGATGCTGGCCCAGCCCCAATTGCTCGCCAAGGCCATAAGCGACCCGCAGACCCCGTGCCGCGACATGTACATTTCGATGGCCGGAGAACTGCGCCTGGAGGAAGTGGTCGACAACCTGATCGAAGCCCTGCTCGCGGCCACGGACGTGAAAGAGATCAACCTGATCATCGACACCCTGGGTGAAATCGGTGACCCACAAGCCACCAACGCCGTGAGCGAGTTCCTCTACTCCGGCAACCGGACCATGATCATCACCGCCACCAAGGCCCTTGGCAAGCTGGGCACGCCCACCGCCATGTTGCGGCTTGCGGAACGCATGGGCACGGACAACCAGCTCGACCTGCTCATCCTGGACGTTTTCGCCAAGGTCCAGGATTCCATTTCGCTGGACAAGCTCAACGAGGCCATGCGCTCCCACTACGCACATCTGCGCACCTACGCCAAAAAAACCCTGGTCGGCATCGGCCCCAAGGCCGTGCCCACCCTGACCGAGAATCTGCTCTTCGACGACGCCGACCTGCGCATCCATACATTAAATGTGCTGGGCGACATCGGAGACCCGACCGCCATCTCGCCCATCCGCAAACTGCTGCACACCCACCCCGCCAACGCCAACGTGCGCTTCGCCGCCTACGAAGCCCTGGGCCTATTGCCCCTGGACCGGGGAGCCTACGTGCTGACGCAGGGCCTGAGCGATCCGGTGGATCACGTGTGCATCGCCGCCGCCAAGGCCATCGACCGCAACTTCAACGAGATCATGGCCGCCGGAATCAAGAACCTGGCCAGCGACAGGGAAGAGGACGCCCAGCGCATCATAAAAACCGCCATCAACGCCCAGGCCAAACAGATATTCCTGAGCCTCATGGAAGAGGAGCGCTTCCAGCCCATGGCCCTCAGCCAACTGTCGAGGGCCCATCAGGACATCCGGGACTTCTTCTACGCCATCCTCAAAGAGCACGGCTATTCGGGACTGGCCCTGAAGCTTCTGGCACCGGAAGAGAAAAAGACGGTCCGCAAGCGCATTTGCGCCGTGGACGACTCGCGCATGATCCTGAGCATCTACAAGTCCACCCTGCACGAACTGGGCTACGAGCCCGTGCTTTTTGAATTCCCGGCCAGCGCCCTGGAATGGCTGCAATCGAACACGCCGGAGATGGTGCTCACGGACCTGAACATGCCGGACATAACCGGCATCGACCTGGCCCGGGAAATCCGCAAGTCCTTCTCCAAGAAGGATCTGCCCGTGATCATGGTCACGACCCAGGACGAAGCCAACGACAACAAGGCGGCCCTTGAAGCCGGAGTCAACGACATCCTGCGCAAGCCCTTCACGGCCGAAAGTCTGGGGGCGGTTTTCAAGAAGTATCTGTAGAAAGCGGAAATCACCCGGCCCGGGCCAACCCGGGCCGCGACCGCACCGAGGTGCCTTCAAAGGAAAAAGACATGGATCCCCTTCTTCAAGGGGATGACGGCGCTTTGCAGCGGCTTTTATTCCCCGCGTCCCGCCATTTTCAACAACTGAGGCATCTGAAATTTCCGGGCAGTTCGCCCCCCGCACTGTACGAGCGGGCCGGGTTGGGGCGGGCGAGGGTCGCCGACTGTCTGACTGAGCCAGGCATCGTTTGTTGAATCGTTGCCCACCGCGCTGTCCGGTTTTTTCGTCCTGCACGCAGCGATTCAATTCTACGAGGCCGGAGAAGGAGTTTCGGCGGCCCTTGCCCGCCCCGACCCGGTCCGCGACCGCACTGAGGTGCCTTCAAAAAAAGACATGGATCCCCTTCTTCAAGGGGATGACGGCGCTTTGCAGCGGCTTCTATTCCCAGCGTCCCGCCATTTTCAACATCCGGGTCATCTGTAATTCCCGGGCAATCAGCCCTGCACCGCCCCAACCCGGTCCGCGACCGCCATGAGGTGCCTTCAAAAAAAGTCATGGATCCCCTTCTTCAAGGGGATGACGGCGTTTTGCAACGGCTGTTATTTCCCGCGTCCCGCCATTTTCAACATCCGGGTCATCTGTAATTCCCGGGCAATCAGCCCTGCACCGCCCCAACCCGGTCCGCGACCGCACTGAGGAGCCTTCAAAAAAAGTCATGGATCCCCTTCTTCAAGGGGATGACGGCGTTTTGCAACGGCTGTTATTTCCCGCGTCCCGCCATTTTCACCAACCTGGGTATCTGAAATTCCCGGCCTGCCTGCACCGCACGAGCGGGCCGGGTTGGGGCGGGCGAGGGTCGTCGACTGTCTGACTGAGCCAGGCATCGTTTGTTGAATCGTTGCCTACCGTGCTGTCCGTTTTTTTCGTCCTGCACGCAGCGATTCAACTCTACGAGGCCGGAGAAGGAGTTTCGGCGGCCCTTGCCCGCCCCGACCCGGTCCGCGACCGCACTGAGGAGCCTTCAAAAAAAGACATGGATCCCCTTCTTCAAGGGGATGACGGCACTTTGCAGCGGTTTTTATTCCCTGCGTCCCGCCATTTCCAACAACCTAGGCATCTGAAATTCCCGGCCAGCCTGCACCGCACGAGCGGGCCGGGTTGGGGCGGGCGAGGGTTGCCGACTGTCTGACTGAGCCAGGCATCGTTTGTTGAATCGTTGCCTACCGTGCTGTCCGTTTTTTTCGTCCTGCACGCAGCGATTCAACTCTACGAG